>JADFNE010000003.1 GCA_022563535.1 Myxococcales bacterium | reverse complement strand
CGGGCTTAGGCGAGCGATCGAGGCGACCCGAAGGATGCTCCCACGAGACCGCGATCGAGATCACCGAGTCCATCCTCGAGTTGCGCCGCAGACATCCTTACTGGGGTGCGAAGAAGCTCCTGGTCATCTTGAAGCGACGGCACCCCAAGGTCGATTGGCCGGCCCGCTCCACCGTCTGCGACCTCCTCTCGCGACACGGCATGATCGACAAGAAGAGAAGGCGGAAGTATCCCGGCCATGCGGGGAAGCCAGCGCAATCGATGGACGCTCCCAACGACACTTGGTGCGTCGACTACAAGGGAGAGTTCAAGACGCGCGATGGCATCTACTGCTACCCACTCACTGTCACCGATGGATGCACGCGTTTCATCATCGGTTGTCATGGTTTGCGTTCGACCGCACACAAGGGCGCCAAGCCCGTCTTTCACGGCCTCTTCAGGGAATACGGGCTTCCGAAGATCATTCGCTCCGATAACGGAGTGCCCTTCGCCACCACTGCCATCGGCAGACTGAGTCGACTCTCCGTCTGGTGGATCCGCCTCGGCATCTATCCCGAACTCATCGAACCCGGTCACCCCGAACAGAACGGCAGACATGAGCGTATGCACAAGACCCTCAAGCAGCAGACCACACGGCCTCCGGCCGCGACCCTGCGCAGCCAACAACGCCGCTTCGATCACTTCTGTAAAGAGTTCAACGAAGAACGCCCGCACGAAGCCCTCGACCAAGAGACGCCCGCTTCGCGATACAAGCCGTCGCCGCGGGAGTTCCCTTCCAGGCTTCCCCCGATCGAGTATCCCGCTCACTTTGAGAAGAGACTCATGAGCCGCAACGGAGGCTTCCGGTGGACAAGCAAGCGCGTGCCCCTCTCGCATCTGCTCGAAGGGCAGTACATTGGACTCGAAGAAGTCGGAGATGGAATCTGGGATGTCTACTTCAGCCATGTCCGATTGGGACAGATGGACGAGCGCATCCTCAAGGTTGAGGATGCACTTGGGAGAAGAATGAGGAATCCAATCGTGTAAACCATGTCCCCAGACTAAAGTGTTAACGATGTGTCCGGCCGTTCATCACGGCTACCCGGTGCCACCGCCCTCACCTTCTAGGAACTCGCGGAATGACTCAATAAACATGACCCGCCTGGATTGCCACCATTGTTGGATGCCAGGCTGACGGAAAGTCCATAGGATGTTCCTGGCAAAAACTTCCCATTCCTCTTCATCGAGCTGGTTCTTGCGGTACTGCTGGAAGGTGTTCTGGAAGTCTCGAAACACTGTAATCATCAGCGCATCGAACTGAACTGCCTCGTCCTCGCCGAACTGGCTCGAATCCTTGAGGCCCAAGCGGTAAAGGCGGGCGACCTTCTCATCGGTGATCAACATGGCACTGAAGTTCTGGCTCAGTTGGACGAAAGAAAGGCTGCTAGTTGCACGAACGGTCCTTGTGTTTTGCCGGATCTGAGCAGCCAAATATATAACGGACGCGATCACCGCGAGGGCACCCGCGAACTCACCGATGCTGCCCAGATCTTGAATCGTCACTTCCGCCGCCTGACGGTTCGGCGTTAATCGGCGTTGAAACGCACCACCGACTCTACCTAGGAGCCTGACCCAAGACTCGTTAAGTGGTAAGTATGACAGTCATGAATGAAGAGATCGAGTTCAAAGGCTACGAACAGGACCAGGGCCAGCTGTTTCCGGCGCATTTGAGCGAAGCGTTGGATGCGGACGACGCAGCATTCTTCATTAACGACTTTGTCGAAGGTCTGGACCTCATGGCTTTCGAGGAGCGTTATGCCGTGGCGGGTGAGCGAGCCTATCCGCCACGGATGCTGCTGAAGCTGTGGTTGTTCGGCGCGATCGAGGGGGTCTACAGCGGTCGCGAGATCTCGCGCCGTCTTCGGTGGGATCTTCGGTTCCGCTATCTCGGGGGCGGGTTGTCGCCCGACTTTCGCACGATCAATCGGTTTCGGATCCGTCACCGTGTGGATTTCGCTCAGGTGTTCCGCGAGACGGTGCACACGGCACGGGCCGCTGGCTTGGGAAAACTCGGCCGCGTTGCGATCGACGGGACGAAGATCCGCGCGAACACGTCTCGTCACAAAGCGATGAGCTACGGCCGGATGGATCAGGCGGAAGCGCAGTTGGAAGCGGAGATCGCGGAGATCCTGTCGAAGCTCGAGGCGGTGAACGAGTCGGAGGACGAGACGCACGGGGATGGAGACGGAGGTGGCGGTCTCCCTGCCGAGTTGCAGACCCGGCAACGACGGGTTGAGAAGATACGCGCCGTGCGCAAGCAGTTGGCAGCTGAACGCGGCGTGACGCTCAAGGCCAGCAGCCAGAAGAGCTTCGCCGATCCCGATGCAAACATGATGATGACGGGCGAGGGTTCGCTTCAGTACTGTTACAACGCTCAGGTGGCAGCGAGCGAGGATGGAGTGATCGTGGCTTCCGAGGTCACGACATCGGCCCTGGACAAGCAGCAGTTGGTCCCGATGGTCGAGGCCATCCAAGCGACCACGCGTCGCAAACCAGGCATCGTGCTTGCTGACGCTGGCTACCTGAGTGAAAAGAACTTGGAGCAACTTCAAAAGAAGCGCCAACGCTGCTTGGTAGCGGTCAGCGGCCGGAACAAACGGAAGTGGCCTCGGGGTATTCATACCCAACGAATGCACCGCCTCCTTCGACTGCCTTGGGCGCAGAAGATCTACAAATACCGAAGAACACAAGGCGAGCGTCCCTTTGCAGAGATCAAGCAGACGATGCGCTTCCGCCGTTTTTCTACGCGAGGACGCGCGAACATCCGTGGCGAGTGGCACTTGGTGTGTGCCGCTGCAAACGCGTTAACGATCTACCGAGCCGCAAGGGCATGAAGAGACGAACAGGCACAGGTGCGCGACGTTCAAAGGATGGCTTGAACTACCAGCCAATTCAGTCGGCACCTGCCAGAGCCAAGGAAACGAGCCTAGACCCATGCCTCACGGTGTGTCTTGGGTCAGGCTCCTAGTTATCAACGAGCATCAGTCTAGTCGTGTTATCCCGGGATGTCGCTTGGGTTCTGCCCTGATTTCGCGGACACTCCTCCGGCCGCATTATCGGCCTTTTTGGATGTGTCCGCGAAATCAGGGTAGAACCCCTTCATGGATACAAACCACAAACGGAAGCCGCACCGTGATGGTGCCCGCCCCCGCCGCGCGATTCTCACCAAATCTCTTCGATCACCGATTCCGGGCGGTGGTTTACTTCGTCGAAGATTCGCCAGATGTATTCGCCGATGATGCCGAGCATGACGATGATCAAGCCCAGCAAAAACGAGATCAAGGCGGCCAGCGTCGCGAAGCCCCTGTTCTCTTCGAAGCCCGAGTATCCGAGCACCCCCAACACGACGACGACGATGCCGTAGAGAAAGGCCAGGGTGGCGACGGCGAGACCGGTGAGTGAGATCAAGCGCAGAGGCACCATCGAGAAGCCGAGCAGCGAATCCACAAAGAGTTTGAGACGCTTGCGGAAGGTCCAGCGGGAGACGCCGTGTTCCCGCGCCTGCCGCTCGTATTGAATCACGGCAGGTTTGAAGCCCAGATAATGTGCAAAGATCGGAAGGCTGATGTTCTTGCCCGACTGCTGCATGTGGGTGAGCAGTGCGCGGTCCATCAACATGATGTCGAAGCCACCGGTCGGGTAGTCGCTCAGCACGAACATCTGCACCAGCTTGTGGTACATCCAGGCGAACAACCTCGAACTCCACGAATCCTGGCGCTTGCTGCGGGCGCAGATGACGTACTTGGCGCCGGCCAGCCACTTGTCCACCATTTCGATTACGAGTTCCGGCGGGTCCTGAAGATCTGCCGTGAGGATGGTGAAGCAGTCGCCGTCGACGAACTGGAAACCGGTCTTGAGCGCCATCATGGCGCCAAAGTTGCGGCTGTGCTTGATCACCTTGATGGCGTCATTGCCGGCTGCGATATCGAGCAACTCGCGGAGCGATCCATCCCCGGATCCGTCGTCGACGAAGATCAATTGCAGCTGAACTTCCCGCTGCCGGAGTTCCGCTTCAACCCGGGTCAACGCATCGTAGAGCGGGCGAAGAGATTCTTCGTTGTAGTAAACGGGGATGACAATCGAGAGCGTCTTCATCTCACTCCGGGTACTACTCGAGGAAGAACTCAGAGTTCAGACGGGAGGGGCTCGACAGGGTCTTCTTCCGCCAGGTTCCGATCACGACCTGGTTCGGTTCGACATCGCTCATCACGTGGCTCCCTGCTGAAATAATGCAGTTGTCCGCCACGGTCACGTGATTGGCGATCGTGCAGTTGGCCCCCAGAAATGTGTACTCGCCCACCGAGGTGCTGCCGTTCACCGCGCTGTGCGCTGCCACGAAGCAGTGGCTCGCGATCGAGGAGTGGTGGCCGATGAAGCATCCACTCCAAAAAATCACGTTGTCGCCCACGCTCGCGAAGGGCTGGATGACCGTCTTTTCGAAGACAAAGCAGTGTTCGCCGAGCTTGACGTTCTTCCAGACGAAGGCCTCCGGGCTGACGTACGAAGCGGCCCGATAGCCATGGTCTCTCGCCGCCTGGTAGAGCCGCGTGCGAACCTGGTTCAACCCGAAGTAGGTAATGGCAACGAAGAAGTGATGATCTTCGGGAGCGAAGTGCTCCGTGATCTCCTCGAAGGGAACCACCGGCAGCCCAGAAATCTCCTTCGCCTCGATGTACTGCTTTTCGACAGCGAAACCCACGACTTCGTAGGGCGAGTCGTGGGTGAAGTATTCGTAGGCGACCTGAGCGAACGCCCCCGTACCAATCAAGATCAGCCGCTCGCGTTTCTCCATGCACCAGAGTGTGGCGCGAATACGTTGCAGCGGCAACTGTAAGAAGACGCGAGCAGATGCCACGACGATCCGGAACAGGCGTTCAAGCGGAAGGAGCGAGCTCCCTAAGCGCGAGCACCACCGCCAGCTGTTGTTCTTCCGTCAATGCTGGATACATCGGAAGAGAAAAGATCTGCGTCGCCGCCGCCTCACAAACCGGCAGGCTGCCGGCGCCCGCTCCATACGCTTCGTAGGCGGGCATGCTGTGGATCGGCCAGGGGTAGCTCACGTTTACATTGATGTCGTGGTTTTCGAGCTCCGACACGAGCCAATCGCGTTGTTCGTGCCTCACTACGTATAGATAGTAGGCGTGGTCATTTCCCGGGGCGCTCTTTGGCAGCGCGAGGGCGGTGTGTTTCAGCAACTCGTCGTAGCGAATGGCGATTTGTCTGCGCATGGCGATGTACTGGTCGAGATGCCCGAGCTTCTTGCGCAGGATGGCGGCGTGAAGCTCGTCTAGGCGAGAGTTGTAGCCGTGTTCCTCGGCGTAGTAGCGCCCGTCCATGCCGTAGAACCGGAGGCGGCGGAGCTTTTGCTGGGTGGCGTCGTCGCTGGTGAGAACCATCCCGCCATCACCATAACCTCCGAGCAATTTGGTGGGGTAAAAGGAAAAGGCCGCAGCATCGGACATGCTGCCCGCCTTCTTTCCCCTGAATCTCGCACCGTGGCTTTGGGCGCAGTCCTCCACCAGCTTCAGGTCGTGCCGATTGGCCAGTTCGCTCAGGGCATCCATGTCGACGCACTGGCCGTAGAGGTGGACCGGCAGGATGCAACGAGTGCTCTCGTTGATCGCTGCCTCGACCTTCGAACAATCCATCAGGTAGGTTTCGGGATCGACGTCGACGAAACGCGGCCGCGCTCCAGTGGAAACAATGGCAGAAACCGTGGGCACCGCCGTATTGGAAACCGTGATGACTTCGTCGCCCTCGCCTATTCCCACGGCCTTGAGGGCCAGAAAGATGGCGTCGGTGCCGTTTGCGACGCCAACGCCGTACCCGACACCGCAGTACCGCGCGAACTCCTCTTCAAAGGCCGCGACCTCGTTGCCCAGAATCAGGCTGCCGGATGCCATGACGGCATCAATGGCCTCGTGAATTTCGGTCTTCTCGGCTTCGTACTCTTCGAGGTAGCTCCAGACTCGGATCGGCATGCTGACTAGCGTCCTCCCGCCGCACGACGCATCCAGTCGAGCACGAATGCATCGTCGAGCAATTCTAGCCGCAGGCTCTCGAGATCCCGCGCCTGAATCCTTCCGATGACTTCATGCACGAAGAGCGCAAAGCAGTCTGCGGCCGGCACCTTGACGATGGACGCGCCGCTTTGCTGAGTCAAGCGAAGCTCGTTTTCCAGCAGCTCCGGGGTCGTGAAGACGCGGTCCAGATCGACGCAGAGGTCGGGCCCCGAGAACGAAAGGCGATTGCGATACGCCGTCGTGAAGCCGAACTGGCCGACCAGCGAGCGGCCCTCTTGATATTGCAGCATGACATTGAATGCGGTTTCCACGCCGTCGCTTCCGTGCCTTGACCCCACGCGACACTCCAACGCCTCCGGGCGCCCGCCAAAGAACAGCCGCCCGGGAGTTACCGCATAGGGGCCGAGGTCGTTGAGCGCACCGCCACCGAGTTCCTGGCGGTAGCGAAAGTTTTCTTCCGCTAGTGGCGGGAATGAAAAACTGGCCAGAATGTTCGTGGGTGCTGCGCCTGGACGCGAAAACAGATCTCGAATTGCAGCGAGCTGCGGGTGGCGCGTATACACCGTCGCTTCGGCCAGGCACAGATCCCGGCTGCGAGACAATTCGACGAGCCGTTCTGCCTGTTCGAAGTCGAGCACGGCGGGCTTGTCTACCACGACGTGGCGCCCGGACTCGAGCGCGCGCTCGGCCCAGAGTGCGTGGTCACTGTTTACGAGCGAGACGTAGACTAGATCTGCGTCGCTCTTGGCCAGCGCCGTCTCATAGTCTGAGAAGGTGGCGTCGGCAGCACTGCGCGAGGCGACTTCAAAGCCTGTGACCTCCGGCAGCGCGGTCAGCGCCGGGATCAGCCGCTTGTTGGCGATCGCGGAATTACCGAGGATCAGGATTCGCACAGTCCTCCGCTCCAGAGATCAAACTCGCGCAGGACAACAAGGTGCGCGCGTCGACGCTGAGATGCCCAAACTTCAAAAACTCGAGTAGCTGCCCCAGGGTCATCCAAATGAATTGCTCGGGCAGGTCGAGCACGCTGTCGGGATCGAGTTCGAGGATCGTATTGCGATTCTCGAGTCGGAAGAAGCGCCCGCCCTCCTCCGACTGGAGTACCGAGTAACGGATCTCTTCGGGCCGCGGGTTCAGGAAGCGATCGAGGAAGGGAATCTCGCTTGCGCGTTCGCGTTGATGTTCGATATTCGATCGCGAAACCGTAGGAGCGAGATCGACTACGTCGAGGTTGCCGGGTTCGACTTTTCCCTGCACCAAGAAATGCAGCACCCCTGCGTGCTTTTGGGTGATGAACCCGTGCAGGCCCGGGGCTGCATCCCGAAGCATCGGCTGCGTCCATCGTGCAACCTCTCGCGCCCCCGCCTCCACCGCGACGGCAATCACAGAGAAGTACCCGCGTGACTCGTGCACGATTTCGCTCTCGGTGATCTTCCAGTTCTTCACATCGGCCAGCGGAATGGATTCGACACGGTGCTGGTAACGGGTCTTCATTTTCGTGAGCCATGCAGACAGCGCGTCCATCGAATGCATTGCACCGGATCCCGCGTAGATGGACCCGAGCAGATCTTTTTCGAAGCCTGCGAGCGTTTGCGCCTCGGAAAGATCGGCAAAACCTCGTTCCGCGTCGTAATACGGGATGCAGGAGATCACGGAGCGAGCGTCCATGTTCACAAAATGCTCTCGCCACTGGAGCTTCTTGATCTCACCGAGGGTGAGCCAGCAAAACCCGTCGAGCACGGGCACCTCGTCGTCATCTGCGACGTCGACAATCATGTTGCGATTTTGCTTCTTGAGAAATCGACTGGCCTGCTCCGTCTGCAGTTGGTCGACCAGCAGGCCCTCGGCCGGCGCCTGGGTGAAGTAGTCGAGATAGTTGGGCGCGCTGCCGCCGTGAACCTGGCTGTAGTTGCTTTGGGTCGCTTGTACGGTGGGCGAAAGCTGGACCGTGTTGATGTTGCCGGGCTCTGCTTTCGCCTGCATCAAGAAGTGTCGAATCCCGCCGAAGCGCTGGGAGAGAATCCCCAGGATCCCGATCTCCGGTTGGTTGATGATCGGCTGGTCCCAGCGGCCCGCGGGCTCGAAATTCGTTTCGACTCGGAGCCCCTCGATCCGGAAGAAGCGCCCCGAAGCGTGTACGAGATTTTGGGTCCCCGGTTCGAAGCTCCACTGGTCCATCTCATCAAACGAGATCCGGCGCACCCGAAACCCGCTCCCAGCGCCGCACTCGCGAAACCAAGAAAGAAAGTTCGAGTTGTCGAAGACAGGACTCTCCGCGGTCATCGACGAGCGCAGAAAGCTCACTTCCTTGGATTCGGCTTTCACGTCAGACGCCCTCGACACCGACCGCCGAGAGATAGTCGTCCCAGCTTCGCAACGAGCGGGAGATGTCGTAGTGGGTGCTCGCCAGCACCAGGCAGACGGCATCGGGGGTCATGCCCCGGATCTTGATGAAGATCATCCTGGGCATGTAGAGACCTCGCGTGGGGTCGTCCAGCTGGTAGGTGCTGGAAGACTTCCCGTCACACAACTCCATCTCGAAGCTGCCCGCCAGCGCGACCACCACCTGGTCAGTGTCCATGTGGGCGTGACCGCCCCGGTCCGACACGACGTGATGCATATAGAAAATCCGCCGGATCGGAAAAGGCGCATCCTGCTCACTCTCGATCGAGGTGAGGACTCCGCGATCGTCCCGGTTCGAGGGCAGATCGATCCAACGCACTTCGTCCAACCGGGGTTCAGCAAGCTTCATCGATGCGAGAGCATAGGTCTTTTTGCTGGACGGTTCTCAATCGACGTAGAGTGTTACGAAAAATTTCTCCACGATCACGCCCAGGAAGGAAAACGCCGATATCAACGCGACGAACAGCACAGCGATCATGAAGATGCGCACAATCCACCGGCGCCATTGGCGTGGCGCCAGCCCGAAGGGACGGGGAGATTTGTGGTTCTGTGTGCTGGTGTCGGTCTTCATTGCAATCAGATTCGGCGTTCGCTTCAAGCTCGCGACAATACTACCAAGGCCTGGCGAAAAAGAACCGCTCGGGCTTCGCAGCCCGGCTCTTTCCGTCCGGGGATGAAAATCCGGCAGGCATCGTGAAACCATGGGTTCGATCGCGAAGGGGAATCGGATCAGCGGGATTGCTGAATGATCAGCGCGTGCCAGCCGGTCTTGTAGGTTTCGTAACCTGGCGATTGCGCATGGGCGACCATACAGTCGCTGCCCGCAACTTTTTCCATCACATATCCCTTTGTCTTGGAAAAGAGTTGGCTGCGACCCTTGATCTCGATCGTATGGGTCAGGATCTCGTTGTTCGAGTCGGCCAAAACCAAACCAGCGTCATCGACAATGCAGACCCGGCTGATTGCTTTTTCTTCGAGACTCAAGGGCAAGTTTTCGCAAATCTCCTGGGCGAGGGACGCCCAATCGAAAACGATGCCCAACACTCCGAGAATCGATCCATTCGCGTCCCCGCCCTCGCGCACGGTGCAAGAGTAGACGAGGCCCAGTTGGCTGTTCACCAGGGGCGATCGGTGTACTGACTGGAACCCGTACTCGGTACCGCTGTGCGTCTTGATCGCCGCCTTGAACCATTCTGCATCACTATGATTGCTGTCTTGCGTGGAAAACTTTCCCGGGCGGCCATTCGCGATGACATTTCCTTTCAGATCACACAGCACGAGATCAAAATAGACCGTGTACGAATCAAGAATCACGCCCAGGCGCTTGCTCGCAAAATCCCGAGACTCGGGGGTCTGCTGAGCCAGCGCAGCCACCAGGCTGCCGTCGGTCGCCCACCAGCGGACGTCGCACGTTCGCTCATAGAGATTTCGATCGATCAGATCAATATTGACCAGCGCCAGGTCCATCAGGCGAGTGCCTAGATGATCGGTCGCGATGTGGCGTGTGATCGAACTGAGATCCGCGATGGTACGGCTGCTGCGCTCTTCCATCTCGCTGGTGACCTCGGAGATCTGCTTCGAAAGCAGAGCCACCTCGTCGGCGACAACACCAAACGCTCGCCCGGCATTGCCCGCGCGAGCGGCCCGGATCTTTGCATTGATGGAAAGCACCTGGGTCTGCGAGCTGATCTTTTCGATTCGCTTGAGTGCCGCCCCCAGTTCGACGGTGAGCTCATCTGCGATCTTGCTGATCCGCTCGATTCCTACGTCACTACCTTGATTCGTCTGTGATAGCGCCATCAAACACCACTTGTTGCTGTTATTCAGTTCACCCGCCAATTCGCTCCTGCTCATATCGGCAAATGCCACGGCATATGATTAGTCAATATGAAATGTTGAGAATGCCCTCTCGCTCGTGGCGCTACGATGGAATCCGAAATTTCCGCAGGACGACCTCCAAGTGCCTGTCGCCCGCATTCTCGGCACAAAATCGCGTGGTTTTCTCACATCGGTCAAGTCACGGAACGCCCCTATCGACTACTCTTCTCACTCACTACCCTCGTCAATACGAGCAGCAAGCCAAATCAACCCAGGAGTTTTTCAGCGTGTCCAGCCGTGTCCTTCCATTGTGCGCCAGCCTTGTCATCGGACTGCTGATCGGTGGTCTCGTGGGCCGATGGACCGCACCCTCGGTCCCCAGCGACAAAACCGCGCCCCCCATCCTCACCCAGCGAGCGCCCGATCCAGAACACGATGAGATCTCCACGCTCGCGAAGCACATGCAAGATGCGATCGCTTCGGAAGCGGGCCAGGGGCTCGCAGCGGTCGGTGAGATTCTCAATGCGGCGAGCGTCTCTGATTTGCTCGATTGGGGACGCGCACCCGAAAACGTCTCCCGTCGCATCATCAACGAAATGAGCGACGACGAGTTGATTACCACGATTACCAGCATGACCATGATCACCGCTGAAGAACTCAAGGACATCTCAGACCTGCGAGATTATGCAAATCGCCTCTCGCACATCGCGATGAGCGGCGTCATTACTCCAGATATCACCGACACGTTTGGTCACGACAGCGTCGAGGTAGAGTTCTCCACCAAGGCGAACAAGTCTACAGGCGCCGACGATCCCCGTTTCGAATTCTACGACGACACGAACAGGATTTACGCGGTGATTCCCAATAGCGAGAACTCGGGCGACAACCTGATGGTGCACTGGTATCGCATCGACAATCCCGAGATCCTCCTGTTTGACCGGTATCGGGTCAGTCCTGCCGACGAATACAGCTACGTATGGCTGAAGAAGGCTCCCGGACAGTGGCCAGCCGGAGAGTATCGCGTGGAGTTCTTTTCAGCGGATGAGTACCTGACCCCGATCGCCTCGGGGACTTACCAGATCAGGACAGAATAGCTTGCCGACGACGAGGTCGAGACCAATGAGTGCATTGCCGGGTATCACTCGCTTCGCCCTCGCGATTGCCCTGCTGACCTGCAGCTTGCCATGGGTCGCGGCATCCCGCGCTCAGGCATTGGAGCCCGGAGCAGCGACGGACAATTCCCTCGAACTCCTGATGGACCAGGCTCCCCTTGACGAAGTGGTGAAAGCGATCGCACAGCGGACTGGCAATCACTACGTCTTCGAGTCGCCGCTTCCCGGACGTGTGACCCTCGCTATCCCGTCCCGGGTGAGTGCTGCGGAGGCCACCGAAATTTTGAACGCCGCGCTGCTGCTCAAAGGCATGCTGGCGATACCCATTGAACCCGGGAAATACAAGATCGAGCGCTGGGAGAAGATGGCCGGAAGCGCTCCTTATACCGAAGCATCCCTCAGCAAAGGCGCCGAGGGCGCAGTCACCACCCGACTCGTCTTGCGCCACGCCGATCCGGAACTCGTGGCCAGCAGCCTGCGTCCAATGCTCCAGGCCTCAGCCCACGTGATCCCCTACCCCCCGGCAAACAGCTTGATCTTCGCAGGAACCGAGAATCGCATTCATCGCTTGATGGAACTCGCGCGGCTACTGGATTCCAGTCACTCGGATTCGCTCGTGGTCGTGCGCCTGCGCTACCGAGATGCGAGGGAGGTCAAACGTCAACTCGATGGGCTACTCAGCAGCGGCGGTCGGAAAGGCGGCCAAGGGTCCACGGCTGATGTGCAGATCGACGAGCGGACCAACGCGTTGCTGCTGACCGCTTCGGAAACCCAACTCGCACAGCTGCGCGAATGGATTGGACGGATCGACATCCCCGCGGCCAGTACCGGCGAACTTCATGTCGTCAACCTGATCTACCGCGACCCCGAGGAGCTCTCCCAACTTTTGCGTGGGCTCTCGGAGGAAGGAACGCGCGCGGCAGACAATGCGTCCGCCGTGGCCAACGTCGGTACTTTGATCGGTCGGGATTACTCCGTGGTCGCGTACGCAGCGACCCGCTCCCTGGTGATCCGTTCCGACCGTGAAACCTTCGACATGCTGCGAGGGTTGATTGCAGAGCTGGACCGCGAGCCCCGCATGGTACGAGTCGACATCAAGATCTTCGAGATCGCGACCGAAGGCAACCTGGCACTCGGAATCGGGGCCGCGATCCCCTTCATTGACCCGGCACCGAACAAGATTGCCGGCGCGCTGATCAATCCAGCCATTCTGCCCTTAGAGATTCCCGGAGTTGTTTCAGTGCTCGGCGAATTCGGCGCGCCCCTGGTTCAGATTTCCGGGGCGGACTCGATCCCAGGCCTCGGGATTACCGTAATCGCGCGCGAAACTGGGGCCGAAACGAAGTTGCTGCAGGAGCCCAGCATTATCCTCGAGGTGGGAGAAGAATCCGAGTTGTTCATCGGAGACAATATTCCCATTCCAGTCGCGGCAAGCAATCCTGCCAACGTCGGTCTCGCGCCAACCCTGCACACCACCATCGAGCGTCATGACGTTGGTATCTTGATTCGAGTCAAAGCCACGCTGAACAGCGACGACAGCCTGCGACTCCATCTGCATATAGAAAATAAACTCGTGCGGTCACTCGGCGAACCGGGGGTCGGCCCGATCCTCGCAACTCGAACGCTCGACACGTCATTTACCGCGGGCTTCGGCCAGCGGATGATCATCGCCGGGTTGGACAGCGAGGTCCGCGGTACAGAGGGCTTGGGTGTGCCCTTCCTTTCGAAGATTCCCATTCTCGGCCAAGCGACTTCCGCAACGCGCGATTCGCATCGAAAAATCTATTTGCTCATTTCCGTCCAGGCGCACCTGCTTCCCACAAGTGAGGAAAAACAGGCGACCGCAATCGCGTTGGCTCGAGCCGTCGAACGTTTCGATCACCGCCTCGAACCGGAGCTCGGTGAGAAATATGCGGTGCGCGCGGCTTCCTACTACAAGCTGGATACCGCCATGGCCGCCGAAGAACTGCTGCTCCCGGACATCGACCCGTGGCCCACGCTGATCGCCGAGCAAGAATCGGACGAGGGCGTTCGCTTCCATCTCTTCGTACACGGATTGAAGACCCTTTCGGAAGTAGCGGAGGTCGCCCTCGCCCTCGAACAAGCGGGCATGACCCCGGAGATCGTGCCCTTGTCCCGTAACATTGCCGCGGGTCGTTGATCGTTGAATGCCGCCACACCTGCTGGAGCTCAATTGACCTCGAAGCTGAACAGTCTGCAATTTCGATCCAATCCGGCGGTGGGAGCAGGGTTCGTCCCACTCGCCATCGCGCTGCTTTCGCTTGCCTGTGCAAACACCGTCCCACCTTCGTTCGATGCCACCGAATCGTCGATGATCGCAGAGGAGACGAAGACTGCGCGCACGGGAGCCGACTGGTCCGCTCTGTCGCGCGAGGCGCGCACCGCCATGCGTCTCCGACACTACGGCGAAGCCGAGATCGCCTGGGTCGCGGCGCTCGCACAGTTCGAGCAAACCGCTCCGAGTGATGCTCGGGTGCGCGCGACGTTGTCACATCTGGTGCGCCTCGCTTCGATCTACCGGCGCCTCGAGCGCCTCACAGAGGCCGAACGCGTGATGGCGAATGTGCTCGACTACGTGTCCGTCGTCGGCCGTGAATCCCTGCGAGCCGAAGGCTACAGCGACAGCTACCAATGGCAGAGCCAGCAAACTCTCGACAATGTCTACCGTCCGCGCCGCGATTTCGAAGAACAACGTCGAGACTTCGAACCCACCGTAGCCGCAATGATTCGACGCATCGCGCGCAAGTATCAGGTCGATCCCCATCTGGTGAAGGCCGTGGTGGCAGTCGAATCGAACTTCGACATTCTCGCGGTGTCCGACAAAGGTGCACAGGGACTCATGCAGTTGATGCCCGAGACCGCACGCGAAATGGGAGTCCGCTCCCCGTTCAAACCCAGCGAGAACATTCGCGGTGGGGTTCGCTATCTCCGTACCCTGCTCGATCGCTATGACGAACTGGGCGTCGCACTTGCGGCCTACAACGCCGGCCCGGTCGCGGTCGATCGCTATGACGGAATACCGCCCTACCCCGAAACCCAAGCCTACGTCAAGCGGGTTCTCCGGTTCTACCGCGAGTACCGCGAGGAATCTCGACGCAAGCATCCGAACGCAAAGCTCGATGGAAGCCAGGGAGACTTGCGGAGCCAATCCGACTGACGAACTCGCTAGACGTCGCCTCGCGCGCTGAATGGAAGCGTGGCGTAGCGCCGCACGTGGTTGCCCGATGCAAATTGTCCCCGTGCGAAATCCACGGTGAAGTCGGGACACCGCGCGAGAAGCTCTTCGAGGGCGACCCGCGCCTGCATGCGCACGGCCGCGGCGCCAATGCAATGGTGGGGACCGTAGCTCAGTGCCACATGGCGCCGGATCTTGCGGTTGATGTCGCACTCCCCCGCATTGTCGCCGAATTCGCGTTCGTCCAGGTTGGCCGATCCATAGAGCAGCATGACCTTGCGGTCCTTGGGGATGATCGTGCCTTCGATCGCAACCTCCCGAGTCGTCGTGCGCGCAAGACCCTGGACCGGCGAGGTGAGACGCAGAAATTCTTCGACGGCGACGGGGATACTGCCGGGATCCTTCGCCAACTGTTGGCGTTGTGCGGGATGCCGGGTCAGCAGCTCCGCGGTCCCGCCCAACAGCCCAGTTGTCGTATCGTTGCCCCCGGTCACCATGGTGAAGGCGAAGCCCAGGATCTTCATCAAGGAGAGCTCGACTCCATTGGGATTGGCGTGCACGAGAGCGGAGATCATGTCGTCACCGGGGTCTTTGCGAACTCGGTCGATCGCCGCACTGAAGTAGCCGAACAGTTCGGCGACCGCTTCGGTTGCGGAGCCAATGTCACCCTCGGCATTGGCCGCGACAATCGCATCCGTCCAACGATCGAACAGCGGCTGCTCCGACCGGGGAACACCGAGGAAGTGACCGACGATCAAACTCGGAAGCGGCTTGAAGAGTTCGACCACGATGTCGCCCTCCCCCATTTCACGCAGACGCTCGACTCGCTCGACCACGAACTCCCGAATCATGGGCTCGATCGCCAGAACCTGCCGAGGCGTAAAGCGTTTGATCGCCAGTTTGCGCAGCGCGGTGTGTTCGGGCGCGTCCATCATCACGATCGGAGCCTCGATCCCCAGGGCTTCCATTTCCCCGTAGTTCAGCGTCAGGCCCTGGGCGGAAGAGAACGTCGGGGCATCGACCGCGGCCGAAAAAACATCCTTGAAACGCGACAGTACGGTAAAGGTGCCGGCGTCATTCTCGAACGTGTGCACGGGATCGTGCTCGCGCAGTGCCTTGTACATCGGGAACGGGTCCCGCCAGCTTTCGCCACTGGGGGGCCGGTACACAACAGGGTCGGACTCGGTTTGGCTTGCGGGCATTTTCAAAGCCTTTCCTGTGGACAAAATTTAACGATGCGAAACAAAATACCAATTCTGGCCGCTTACTGGAGCGTTTCGAGTCTCCTGGCGGTGTAAATTTTTACGTCCGAAACACCTGTGACTGCATACGGTTACAAGACAAGCTGCCGATGCTCCCCGGTCCCTGATGAAATTCCCCAGGCAAGGCGAACATTCTCGCGGCAGACTTTTCGAGTCGCTCCGGATCGCAGGTCTGTACGGACCTGATTTTCTCCGGATCGGCAGCGAGCGAACATGGGCTGGCCCGTTTGGCCGTTCTGCGCCGGGACCTCCGGCTTGGTCGTCCCGACCGGATTCTTCAAAGGAGAATCACGCAATGGACACCACCGCATTCTACAAATCGCTGCGTCACGGAAATCTCGTTTTTGATATTGCCGCGTGTTCGGCGATTGGCGGCGCGAGCCTCGGTCTCTTCTTCTTTACCATCGACGCCTTCGAAGGGCGACCTTTCTTTACTCCGATGCTACTCGGAAGCGTGCTCTTCACCGGAGAAGCAATTTCGGAGACTGCCGAAATCAGTGTCCTTACCATTGCCGCCTACAGCCTGGTGCACTTCGCGGTATTCGCCGTCATCGGCCTGGCGGCGTCGATCCTCGCCCATCTCGCCGACTTTGCTACCGACCCGAAGCCAATGATCGCAACAGGTGTACTGGCCATCGAAATCGCATCCTTTGCCGTCGCGGGAGTTGGTTTTCCGGGCGTCATCGAAACCCTGGGCGTCGCCAGAATCGCGGTGGCGAACCTGGTGGCTGCGGCTGGAATCGGGATCTACTTGTTTCACTTCCGTCGCCGGTTCGAGTGGAAGACAAGCGCTCAAGGACGCTGATCGCGGACCTGAGCGAAGCTTCGCAAGTTCTTATTCCGCCCCGCGGACAAGGAGATCACTATGGCGTTTTCGGGCAAGGTCGCGTTCATCACGGGTGGGGGAAGCGGCATGGGGCAGTTGGCTGCCCGCAACCTGGCCGCGCACGGGGTTTCGGTTGCAGCCCTCGACGTGAATACGTCTGGACTTGCAGACACGGCCATGGGCTTTGACAACATTCAAACCATTGCAGCCGATGTCACCGTCCCCGCCGAGATCGAACAGGCGGTCAAATCCGTCGAACAAGAACTGGGTCCGATCGATCGCGTCTACAATGCCGCAGCCATTTTTCCGACCGGGCGACTGCTCGATCAGGACACCGCGACGATTCAAAAAATCATGCAGGTCAACTACGGCGGCGTGGTCAACGTCACCAAGATCACCCTGCCGAAGATGCTCGAGCGGGGAAGTGGCGACTTCATCAACTTTGCATCCATGGCGGGTTGGTTGCCGGTCCTTTACCTGGGGGCCTACAACGCGTCAAAGTTTGCGGTCGTGGCATTCAGCGAGGTCCTCTATCACGAAAACCGCAACAAAGGGGTTCGCTTCGCTTGTGTCTGCCCCCCTCCGGTGAGCACACCGCTGCTCGAACAAGCCCAGGAGACGGTATGGCCCAAGATCTTCGACGAAGTGTTGACGATCGAACCGCAGGTCGTTCTCGACGCCATCGAATCTGCCCTCGAGCGCGACGAACTCTGGGTGTTTCCGGGACCGGGAACCAAGTTGGGCTGGCGCATGCGCCGCTGGTTTCCCAAATTGATGTGGCGGCAGATCCACAAGACCGAAGGCTTCTAGTTCAACCATCGGGTACTCGGGTATGATTTGGCAGTGCCGAACCCAAACCCAAACGCAAACGCCCTCGAAGAATTCACCCGCGCGACCCTTGACCACTACGAAGCGAGCGCCGAGAGTTTTTGGCAGGGGACCCGGCTGCACGATGTTTCCCAGAACATCGACGCCCTGCTCGACGAAATCGACGGCCCGGGGCCCCATCGCATACTGGATTTTGGTTGTGGTCCCGGACGCGACTTGTGCTCGTTTCTCGAGCGGGGTCACGACCCGGTCGGGCTAGACGGCGCCCTCGCATTTGCAGACATGGCCCGAAGCCGCGCGGGGGTCGAGGTCTACCACCAGAACTTCCTGGCCCTCGATCTTCCGGCTCAGCATTTTGATGGGGTGTTCGCCAACGCTTCGTTGTTTCACGTGCCGTCGAGCGAACTGCCCCGAGTGCTCGAAGAGCTGAGGGATTGCCTGCGCCCGGGCGGCGTGCTGTTCGCGTCAAATCCGAGAGGCGACAATCGGGAGGGTTGGTTCGGGGGGCGCTACAACGTGTACCACGACCTCGAACAGTGGCGGCGCTACACACTGGCCGCCGGCTTCGAAGAAGTCCGGCACTACTATCGCCCAGCGGGTTTGCCGAGAGAGCAGCAACCCTGGTTGGCGACGCTGTGGCGCCGTCCAGTCGGGCTCTAGACCCTGGGCACCAAGCTAGACATCAATCTAGACACCAACGATGAAGCTGCAGCTCGTGGTACCGCTGCCGCCGATGTTGAGGGTCTGGAAGTTCTTTGCGCCCTCGACCTGGTAAGCCCCGGCCTGATTCGTGACCTGAAGATAGGCGTCGAGCAGCTGGCGCACGCCCGTGGCACCCACCGGGTGCCCTGCCCCAATCAGACCGCCGCTCGGGTTGATTGGAATCTTGCCGTCGATTTCGAGCCAGCCCGCCTCAACGGCCTTCCAGCTTTCGCCCGGAGCCGTGATGCCAAAGTGGTCGATGGCCATGTACTCCGACGTCGTGAAGCAGTCGTGCGTCTCGATCCCGTCGATCCCGCTGCTGTCCGCGATCCCGGCTCGCTTCTGCGCGCTGGTAATCGTGCTGCGAACGTGTGGCAGCACGAACTCGTTGTCCCGGCTTTCGAACACCTTGTCCACGAATCGCATGCGAGCCGTGTTGTGGCCCCAGCCCTTGATGCGCGGGATCTCCGAAAGTTTCATTCCGTTTCGCTCGGCATGCTTCGTCGCATACGCCTCGGATGCCAAGAAAACGCACACCGCGCCGTCGGTGACCTGAGAACAGTCAGAGATACGAACGCGACCGCCCACCTGCGGATTATCATCCGTGCGACACAGCGCGTGCTCCTTGTTCATGTACCAAGTGCGGGTCTGCGCGTTGGGGTTCAGCTTGCCATTGTCGTAGTTGATGCGGCTGATCTCGGCGAGAAACTCGTCCTTCAGGCCGTAACGCTTGTCGTACTCGTCGCCGAGCTTGCCGAACAGCTTGGGAAACGGAAACTCGATGCCCTTGGCTTCCTGCTCGTACCACGCAGCCGTTCCGAGGAAGGCCCCGCCGTCCGCCGCTGAAACGGTTTTCATCTGCTCGATGCCGACCACAGCCTGCAGGTCGTAGCGTCCCGCCTCGATCTCCGCAGAGGCAGCCAGGATCGCGATGCTTCCCGATGCGCAGGCGGCTTCGTGGCGACCCGTGGGCAGGCCGCTGAACGAGGGATGGACTTCGGTGAAGAACGCGCCGAGATGCCCCTGCATGCAGTAGAGCCCGGCAGCGAAGTTGCCGACGTGTGCGCTCTCGATCTCTTCCGGATCGATGTTGCAGACCTTGAGAGCGCCGAGCACCGACTCGCGCATCAGCGCGGTAAAGTGCTTGTTCTCTTTGGTCCAGTTGCGCGCGAAATCGGTCTGATATCCGCCAAGTAGATAAACTTCGGGAGTTGCCATGATGTGCTCCTGTTTCCCTGTTTCTAGAATCGCGTGCTCTGGTTCGGTTGTTCAGTGCGTGCCGAATTGCGGCTCATTCGTTTGCCTACTGCTCACCCAGCGACAAAGAACTTTCCGACGTTTACGTGCGGATGGGTAAAGAACGCCTTGGGCGTGCCACTCTCGACGGCACTGATGATCGCCTTCGGCACCGGCAGTCCCGCTTCGTCGATCATCCGGGCAGCAGCTGCGGCACCCATGGTGTCGACCAGGACGCTCGGCGGCGCCCAGTTGAAGCCTGCACCCATGATCATGTCTATGCCCGTGATGGTCTCCGTCACCTCGCCCACGCGATGGAATGCGTAGCTGATATAGCCCGCGATGACTTTGCGCGCGATGTCGGCTTCGTCGCCCTCGGCATCGAGGAAGATCGAAATACCCTCTTCGTATCGCCCCTGGGAGTACATGTGCGCGACATCGTCGATGTAATCGAGGTTCGGTAGCTTGATCTCGCTCACCGGTTTGTAGTCCCCGGAAGCGGCGTCGAGTGCCAGCCGGACCTTGCCATCTTTCTTGAAGAACCCCCCGCCACTCTTGTTGCCCATGACGCCCTTGTCCATGAGAGCGGCCATGTACTTCGGCAGTTCGTTGGTCGCATGCGCTTCGTCTTGCGTGTTGGCAAAGACGTTGTCCACGATGGCCCGGTGAATATCCCAGCCGACCAGATCGATGGTGGCCAGTGGCGTCAGCGAGCGCCCGGTGTAGGGACCGATCAGTCGATCGACCAGCACCGGCCCGAGATCCTCGGCCAGTTGCGCGGCTTCGTTGAGCACCTTGAAGCCAACGCGATTTCCGGCAAAGGCCGGAGTGTCTTGCGTGCGAATGATCTCGCGACCCAGACGCACGGTGGCGAAAGCTTCGACAAAGTCCACCAGCTCTTTGTCCGTGTCCGTGCCCGCGATCAGCTCGGTGCCGACAATCACGTTGGGCGGATTGAAGAAGTGGAGGCCCACGAAGTTCCTGCGAAACGAGTCGCTGCGCCCTTCACACAATTTATTGATGGAAAGTCCCGACGTCACGGTCGCTACGATCGAATCGTCTCGGCGCGCCTTCTCGACGCGATCAAACATCGCTTTCTTGATGTCCAGGACCTCGGTCAGACATTCGAAAATCAGGTCGGCCTGCTCGACCGCCGCTTCGAGATCGTTGTCGTAATCGCCGACCTCGGCTCGCGATGCCACCGTGGGGGAGCGAACCTGCTTGATGGCGGCCGCCAACCCCTCTTCGGCCTTTTGGCGAGTGCGGGCGAGAAACGTCACGTGAGGCACCGCAGTGGTAAACAGGGCGGCACTGCCAAAACCCATGGTTCCGTTGGCGCCGAGGACCACGACCCGCTCGATCTTGCGAGTCGAAAGAATCTTTCTCATCTCCGCCGCGCTCTGGGGCGTAGTAGAACCGGACATATCGTCTCCTAACTTGGGTACTTGGAGTGGATCCAAGATCGGCTCGCGGCAGGACGTACTTGGCCGACCGTCAGCTAGCTGGAGCGGCCGCTGCACCCAGTGTCTGGGGCGTGCCCGACCCACCAATTCGAAGCGGCAATTGTACTGAATGATTCCATCCGTTCGAGAGCAGAAATGGAGAATGGACCGGCAATCCGTAGGCAAATTCCAGATACGACGAGAATTTGCGCGAATTCGACAACAATTCCGACCCGGATTCAGCATTTTCAGGGCGCCTGCCCCTCCAGGCTGCCCGAAATTTGCCTCGACGAATACTGCTAGCGAGCAAGTTTGGCGTGCCGAAAACAACCCACTTGATGATCGTTGACCATGCCCACCGCTTGCATGTAGGCGTAACAGATCGTCGGGCCGACGAAGCGAAAACCTCGGCGCTTGAGATCGCGACTCATCGCCTTGGACTGGACGGTCTCCACCGGGATCGCCCGCGGACTCCTTCTACGATTCTGTACGGTGCGACCGTCGACGAATTGCCAGATGTACTTGGCGAAGGACCCCGCTTCGGCCTGAATGGCGAGGACGGCGCGAGCGTTGGTGACCGAAGACTCGACCTTCAGGCGGTTGCGCACGATGCCCGGATTTTTCAACAAACGCTCGCGCTTGCGTCGATCGAAGCGCGCCACTTTCGCCACCTCAAAATTGGCGTACACCCGCTGATATTCCGCGCGCTTGGACAGGATCGTGTTCCAACTCAGACCCGCCTGGGCCCCTTCGAGGATCAGCATCTCAAAGAGGTAGCGATCGTCCCAGCTGGGCACACCCCATTCCCGGTCGTGATACTCGACCTCCAGATCCATTCCCTCGGCCCAGCGACAGCGCTTCATCAGCTCTTCCCGGCATGGGTTTGCCCAGCAGGAGTCTACACCGGAAGCCCCGAACGCCGACCTAAGGCGCGGCTTCGCTCGACCCTGCGCGGCGCTTGGAGTCGAGTTCCCGCTCGAAGACCCTCGCGAATGGCTCAGCTGGGGATTCGCCTCGCACCACGCGGTAACCGCATCCGGGGAGCAGTTCACCGCCGACCTTGAACATCTCGGGGACTGGATACTCGCGACAAAAGTCGGGCCTCTCTTCGTAGATCTGACAACGTCCATCGCCGCCGAGGTTTTGGCAGGAAAAACGCAAGAGACCGTCTTCGTATACCTCTTCTCGAGGAACGAACATCGCGAACTCGGGCTCGCGTCGAGCGAGTCTGCGAAACCTCCTCAGACTTGCGAGCGGTCGGCCGCGATCCACCAGGATCAGATTGCGGCAGCAATTGCCCCTCATCTTGCAGGCACCCTCGATCCGCACCGGCTCACTTGCGCCCGATACCCACGCGCGCATCGTTGCAATCCAGTTCGTCATCTCCAACGCGCCCCCTTCGATCGACCCGCAATTCTTTTGGCGAGCGTCTTTCTCACGAGGGGGAGCGAGATGCTGAATCAACTCCACGGCAATTGCACTCGGGGGAAAGCCAGGTGCCCTGCCCGTTCCGAGGTTCAAGCGAGATTCTCACATCAGACCCGTGACGATTTCGGGGATCTCGCTCACGCTGCCCACAACGGCGTGGGCGAGACTCAAGTCGGCGTCTCCAGCCAAGGGATTGGGAATTATGATGCAGCGCATGCCCGCACGGGTGGCAGACTGCAAGCCGCGCTCCGAATCCTCGACCACGAGACAATCCGCCGGTGCAACGCCGATCCGCTCCGCCGCGGCCAGGTAGGGATCTGGATGGGGCTTGTGCCGGTCGTAGTCGCCCCCCATCAACACGAACTCGAAGTACTGCATGAGGTCAGTCTGTTCGTGGATGATTTTGAAATGTTCGGGAGACGAACTGGTCACGACTGCCATCGGCAACTGACCATGGAGCCGGTCCAGGCAGGCTTCGACCCCCTCGAAGACCCGCACCCCACCCCGCAGTGCCACTTCGTACAGTTGATTGCGCCGAAGACGCAGCGCCTCGAACTCGGTTCTGTCGATTCCTTCGATCAATTCTAAAATGCTTCGACCCTGACGCAGCGACACATCTGCAAAGTCGTCGCGGTCGATTTCGATCCCCTGCTCCGCCAGGATTTCGCGGTTGGCGGCGAAGAAGAGCCCCTCCGTGTCGACCAGCACACCGTCGTTGTCCCAGAAAATTGCTCGTATCATCAACTGCCCCATACGCGTTCCAGCTGCCAGTTCGAGCGTCGAACCTGCACCAGTATCTGTTAATGTATCACTTTAAGGTTCGCGCCTGGACTCCGCCGGGACCGCGCAAAGTCAATGTAAGAGAATGCGAGGAGCAGACAAGACAATGGCGATTGAATCAGTCGACATGACGGGCAAACAAGTAATGATTACCGGCTGCACTGCGGGACTGGGCCGAGCTGCCGCAATCGCCCTGGCGGAGATGGGAGCGACGCTTTCGTTGGTCTGTCGCAATCGCAGCAAGGGAGAAGCGCTGATCGAGGAAATCCGGCGCAAGACGGGACGCGAGGATTGCGAACTCTACGTTGGCGACATGGGCAGCCGGCGCGACATTCGCAGCATTGCCGCAGCCTACATCGCAAAAGATCGCCCCCTCGATGTCTTGTTCAACAACGCCGGCGTGGTCATGCAACAACGCAGCGAGACCGTTGACGGTTTCGAAACCACCTTCGGCGTCAATCACCTCGGCTATTTCCTGTTGACAGTCTTGTTGTTGGAACCACTCAAGGCGGCGACCGCCGGGCGAGTCGTCAGCACCGCATCCGACGCCTACAAGTTCGGCGGCCGACGCATGAACTTCGACGATCTTCAGAGCGAGCGCAAATACTCCACCTTCGGGGCCTACGGTGCGTCGAAGCTCGCCAACATCTTGTTCAGCCGCGAACTCGCCCGAAGGGTTGGCAACTCCAACGTCACCGTCAATGCGTTTCATCCCGGCATGGTGGGCAGCGACTTCGCCAAGAACAACGGCTGGATCGCGCAGGTGGCCATGACGCTGATCCGACCGATTGCGCGCAGTCCGCTGAAGGGCGCCGAGTCCGGGATCTACCTCTGCACCTCGCCCGAGGTCGAAGGTCGGACCGGCGGCTATTACTTCGACTGTGCCATCAGGGACACCAGACCGGCAGCGCGCAACGATGAAGATGCGTTGCGGTTGTGGGAAGTCAGCGAAAAACTTACGGGCGCGTCCCTTGCGTGACGCCCGCGCCGGTTGTTGCAGTCGGAATTGTCGTCGGAGTCGTGCGCCCCAGTTGAGAGTCGGAATAGAGCGTCGACAGGAAGCGGGCCACCGACTCGGTCACAATCGAATTGCGCGGTGAATGGAAGATGTCGAAGGCGTGCTGGGCGCCGGGGATCTCAGCATACGCCACCGGCGACTTCGAGCTTTCCCGCAACAGCCTGACGAACTGCCGAGCCTCTTCGACCGGAACGAGGCTGTCCTGATCTCCGTGAATCACGTACATCGGCGGAACATCGCTGTGGATGCGATGCATCGGCGACGCCTGTAGGAATGCGTCACGATCCGTCTCCAGGTTTTTCTTGAGCACGAGCTTCTGCAGCAGTTCGATGCGACGTTCATTCCCCAGAAACTGGTAATGGTCTGTGAAGTCGTAGACGCCGTAAAACGGAACACATCCGTTCATCGTCGTGTCAACGCTCTCGAAGCCGGGCTGGTAGACCGGATCGTTGGCGGTCAGCGCGAGCAGCGACGACAAATGCCCGCCCGCAGATCCGCCGGTTGCGACAATGAAATTGGGATCGCCACCATGGTTGTGGATTTCTTCGCGAATCCACTTCACGGCGCGTTTCACATCCACCAAATGATCGGGAAACGTGGCCTTGGGGCTGAGTCGGTAGTTGACGGCAACGCAAAGCCAACCGCGCGCGGCCATCAGATTCATCAGCGGCAGTCCCTGTTCTTTCTTGCTCCCGATGACCCAGCCACCACCGTGGATTTGCAGCAATACGGGAGCGGGTGTCATTTCATCCCGGAGCTTCTTGGGGGCGTACAGGTCGAGCATGTGCCTCCGGTTCCCGTCGTCGACGTAAGGAATGTCGCGAGTCACCTTCACATTGGGATGGCGCATCTTGAAGGCCCAAAGGTGGCGACCGGCCAGGGGCGGCGTTTGCATCGACTGCAGCGTGGCCGCCGACCAGCCCTCGTCATAGCCCGTGCCCAACGCATCGCACAGTGCTGATTCGGTCACCGCCGCCGCGCGATGCGCCACGGGAATCAAGGCCAGCAGGCCTCCCCACGAGGTAAAGGTCACGAACAATCCCAGCCAACCCGTCCAGGCGTCGAGTGCGCCGGTTGCGACAAAGACCAGGGTTGCGAGCGCCTGCCAGGCGATCTGGTGTAACGGAAGTTCGGACACCAGCCAGCCCGCAAAAAAGCCCGGAACGATGAGTTTTGGAAAACGACGCTGAGAGACAAATGCGTTGGCCGTCATGAGCGCTCCCAACAGCGCGACAGCGAGAAACACGTTGGACATGGCTTGAGACTCCGAGAATCAACTAGAGGGGTCTGGGGAGCCACAGAATAGCGCTCCTCAGCCCAATTGTTTTTTTCAGCTCAGGGAATTTCGGCCTTGACCGATACCCTATGGGGGTATAGGTTCTATACCTCCCCGGGGTATACGAAACCCCGGCGGGGGGAGCCGAAATGTCGGCCACTCGATCGAGACGTGGATCGCCAAACAGATCGACAAGAAAATGGGAGTCTTCAGCGTGAAGCATTTCAAGAGCCCCGCAGACAAGAAGAAACTCCTGACCCGACTGCGCAAGGTCGAGGGCCAGGTCAGCGCAATCTGCCGCATGGTCGAGGAAGAGAAGTACTGCGTGGACATCCTGCTGCAGATCTCGGCCGTACAAGGTGCTCTCGGCAAAGCGGGACAGCTGCTTCTCGGCTCTCACGTCGAAACCTGTGTCGCGACGGCCTTTGCGAGCGGCAACAAGAAGGCTCGACAGACGTCGATCGACGAACTGATGGAAGTCTTTGCCCGCTACGGCGGGATCTCGGGGCGTTAATTCATGCTTCAGTCTGTTTTCAACACGCTACTCGAACTCTCTCCCTGGTTTCTCCTGGGCATGCTGGTTGCGGGAGTCCTCCACGTCGTACTGCCCCGAAACTTCATCAAGCGTCAGTTCCACGGAAGCTGGGGCGTGGTGAAAGCCGTCGCGCTCGGGGTTCCGTTGCCCCTGTGTTCGTGCGGAGTCATCCCGGCCGGGCTGGGACTCAAGCGCGACGGAGCGAGCAACGGCGCCTCCCTGGGATTTTTGATCTCCACACCCCAGACCGGGGTCGACTCCATTCTCGTCAGCGCCTCGTTTCTCGGCTGGCCATTTGCATTGTTCAAGGTTCTGGCTGCGGCCACGACGGGCCTGATCGGGGGTTGGATCTCGGATCGCGTTCCCGAGGACGAAGTCGTCGAGCGCAATCTCGCTGACGCTTCCGATTCAAAGGACTCCGAGCTCTCCGCAATCGAAGACGCCCCGCGCGGTTTACGCGCCATGCTCAGCCACAGCCACTCGTTGCTCGAAAGCATCTGGCGCTGGTTGGTCTTCGGGATTCTCGTCAGCGCACTCATCGACACCTATTTGCCGGTTGGAACCTTGAACGTGTTCGCCGAGCTGGGCTCCCTGGGCGCGGGGCTGGCCGTGCTGCTGATCTCCCTGCCCCTCTATGTCTGCGCGACCGCCTCAGTGCCGATCGCAGCGGCGATGGTGGCCAATGGGATGCCCGTGGGTGCTGCGTTGGTGTTCTTGATGGCCGGCCCCGCAACCAACGTCGCGACCATCGGAGCCATCTATCGCGGCTTCGGCTCGCGACAGCTCGCCGTTTATCTGGGCGTGTTGATCGTGGGCAGCATCGGTTTTGGCGTCCTGTTTGACTTTGGCGTCGGCCCCTTGAACGTGAGCGATCACTTCCACGGTCAAGCCTCTCCAGTCTGGTGGTCACTGGCGAGCGCGCTGCTGATGGCCGGGTTGATTGCAAGACT
This sequence comes from Myxococcales bacterium, assembly GCA_022563535.1. NCBI lineage: Bacteria > Pseudomonadati > Myxococcota > Myxococcia > Myxococcales > Myxococcales bacterium. The sequence continues at coordinate 115,179 of JADFNE010000003.1, read as the reverse complement.
CGCAATCCTGGACCTCACGCGCTTTGTACGTGCGCACTGGTTCGAGAAAAGTTCAGCTGAAGTCGAGATCGCAGTCGGTGGCATGACCTGTGGAGAGTGCGAACGAAAGCTCGAAGGCGCCCTGCTCGAGGTCGAAGGCGTGATCTCTGCGGTCGTTTCGCGCAACCCCGATCTCGCACGGGTTCGCGGAGCCGTAGATCGCGCGCTGATCGACCAGGCCATCATTGCAGCGGGCTATCGCGCGGTTTCAACCTAGTCGGCCAAAGCCTTCCGACGCTATCCAGTCGTCGTTCGCTGCGTTTTCGACATTCCGAGACGCTTGCCGCCCAGGACCATCATTCCCATCACCAGCAGGATCATGCCTGTGGATCCGAGGCCCGGCAGCTGAATGCCGCTGGGGAAGCTGAGCGGGTCGGTGGGGTCCGTGCCATGCGCGACCTCGAGTCCGTCGTCGAAACCATCGCCGTCGGTGTCTGCGTTGGCGGGATCCGTGCCCGTATCCGACGCACTCACGAAGATGCCGGTGTTGGTTTCTACGCCGTCGGTCAGTGCATCTTCGTCCCGGTCGATCCCCGCGCGAACGCCGGAACCCGGCGGGACGGCGGTGTAGGTAAGCGGCCCTTCAGCCGCGACGAGGGCTCGCAGGGCGGCATCGCTGCCCAGGACCCCTTTGTCGTCCTTGAATTGCACGCCCGAGAGCAGCCAGCCCCGCTCGACCCCTGCGACACTGCCCTTCACGATCAAGTCGCACTCGGTCACCACGCCGCCCAGGGTCAGGGAAGTGAACGAAGCGTTGCAACGCTGGATCATGAGGTCGATGCGATCGCCCGTTTCGGTTGGACTGGTCGATGTCAGCGTTACCTGCTGACCGACGATCGGCGCGAGGTCGCTGGGGAACGCAAACGAAAACGCCGCGATGTCGGGAATGTCATTCATCGGGTCGGGAAACGTGAAAACTGGACTGCTCAGAAAGTTGATCACGGTGTCCACACTGCCGTCGTGCAGATAGCCAAAACCACGAACTTGTTCGCCCGTGTGCCCGGAGACAGTCGAAAGTCCAAACATGCCAATCTTCTGATACAGATTTCGCATCTGGGGCACCTTCATGCTCTGGCTCTGGGTCGGCCCCTCGAACGTCGCCTGTGCCCCACTGCCGAAGAAGCCGTTTGCAGGCGCAAGCTCGTGACAGCCATCGCAATCCTCGAGGGTATCCGTCGCACCGGGGACAGGGGGAGCGATGATTGCGCAGTCGCCGGGGTCGCCACAACTGAAGAACTCAGCGCGACCGTGCGCCTGCGCGGCTGTCAGACTGTTGTCGAGATTTCGAATCGGGTTGGGTGGCAGAAAAATTTGCAGGGTAAAGTCCGAGAACCGCTGCATGTCCGCCTGCGAGATTCTTCCATCGTGGCCCACCAGACCTTCGGTCGCGACAATGAAGTTTCGGAAGCTCAGATCTTCGTCGCAACCCGAGGGACCACCGCCATTGGCGGGGCATGGATCCTGGCCCAAAGCACCATCGACCCGGTCGCCCCGCCAATGCATGCCCCCGTGCGTCGACAGGCCCCGCAGGGTCTGGGTCGTCATTGGCCCCTTCATGGGGTGAAACGTCGCATCCGGAAGGGGCAGGAATGGATTCGGCGAAGCGGTCTTCTGGGTATTGGTCGACACCGAGCCATCCGGGTCGCCGAGGTTCCACGCCAGGCTGTCGAAGTCAGCAAAAATGTGGCAACTCGAACACGAAGCTTCACCATTGCCCGATGTGTTGACCGCGTCGTAAAGGATTGGGCGACCGTCGACGACCGATTGGGGCTCGGGGTTGTAGAGCGAGTGCGTTTCCACCGTAGCCTTCGTGGTGAGATTGATCGCGGCGACCGCATTGTCAAAGCGGGTATAGACGTAAATGCGGTTGTTCGTCTCGTCCAGGGCAAGTCCCGCCGGGCCACCGCCGGTTGCGATGTAGTTCGCACTTTCCACAGTGGGGTCGAAGATCGATTCGAAGCTCGCGCTTTCGATGTCGGAGACGTCAAACACGCCAATTTTGGCCGAGCCGAAGGCGGCCATGTAAATCTTCGAGCCGTCTGCCGAAACGACGGCCTGAAGCGGCGTTGCCAGGCTGTGGGAAATCTGAGCGTTGATGGCCGTGTGGTTCGCACCCGCATCGGTGTGGAGGTTGCCGTAGTTGATGTGCAGGTTCAGATGCTGCGGATTGACCGTGACACCGCCTGGGTCCAGCACGCTGATACGCGACTCGGAGAGATGCCCCTGCACGGTACTGTTGAAGAAGTCGCCCGGGCCCTCGAAGCGCACATCGTTCGGGAGTTCGGTGTTCATGACGTAGAGCATTCCCGAAACCGGATTCACAACCATATTGAAGAGGATCGTGCCGACCGAATCGAAGACAATGCCGTGGGACAGGTTGTTTGCATTGACGGCGAACACGTCGTGGTCCGGCAGATCCAGGTTGACATTCGAGTCCCAGACGAAACCCGATACGTCGCGCCAGTTCGTGCCGTCGAACTTCACGATCAAGCCGGTCTCCGGCGCCGAGGCTCCGGCAAAATTCATGTCGGGGTCGGGAACTGCCCCCGAACCCCCGAAACCATCCGCGACAACATCCGCGTTGATCACGGTCGTCTGGTTGCCGGAGTGAAACCCGGCGACATAAACCGTGTTGCCGTCCGCGCTCACCGCGAGCGCACGCGGGGTGTCGGCGAAGAAGGTCAGGATCTCAAGCGGGTTTCCGCCGAACGCGCTGCCGAGGCTCGACCCGTCAAACACCCAGACATCGGCCCGACCGATGCCCTCGCTGGTGAGTTGGGGATCGCCTGCGCCGGTCGAAGCTGAAATCGTAGAATCGCTTCGGTGCTGGCCGCGGTGCGCCGTCGTGATGAACGCCCGATTCCCGCCAGGACCGGCAAACACGATGTCGCGCGGCTCGTCCCCCACGAGCAACGTGGCGACAACCTTTGCGGGGCTTGCACTGAGGTCGATGACGCTGACACTGTCCGACAGGTGGTTCACGACCCAGATCTCGTTATTGTTACGCGCCGCCACCGCCACGGGCTCCATGCCCACCGGGATTGAGTCCGTGTGGGTAAGGCTTCCGCCGACCACAGAAAACACCTCGAGCCGGTTGTCGGGGGTATTGACCACAAACAACTGGCTGCCGTCAGGTGAAAGCGTGATCGGCCGCACCGGGCCGCTCTCGAATTCGACGAACGAACTCGCGGCCACGCTGTTCCCGGCAAACATCCCGGCAATCAAGAGTCCCGCCGCAATCAACACCAGACTGCGCCCGAAACCGCGGTGCGTGCACATGAAGTCGTACCTCCGCAAATTGGGCGCCGGAGCACCCCCCACAGGGAGAACGCAATATTGATGCCCACGCCTGAACTGCCCTGCTCGCCTTTTGGCCGAGCCCACGCAGCGCGGTGGAATCCATTTACGACTTATTGGGAAATCTTCGGCTAGTTTCCGATCCGCCGAGGACAGGCAAATTTGGATTGCCAAACTGGCGATGGAAACTGGACCGAGCGGAGACAGGCGCGCTCCATGACGACTTCTCAGAGCGACCACAAAGGTCTCCTCCCCCGAGCGGGCGTTGCGGCGTGTTTCTTTTGGACCGCGCCGGTTTCCGTATTCACGGGGGGCGCCGTGCTGCTCTCACTCGGCGAGCAGACCCTGTCGAACCATTGGTCACCTTTGACCATGGGCCTGACCCACATTGGAACACTCGGGTTCATCACGATGACCCTGATGGGCTCCTACTATTTCCTGGTTCCGCTTCAACTCAACAGGAGCATCAAAGCCCCACGCCTACCCTATTTCGTGTATGTCACGTTCGCGATCGGCACGGTCTCACTGTGCGTCGGGCTTGCTGGAACCGCGGTCACCCCGGTCTTCATCGCAATCGGGGCCCTGTTTCCGGCCTTGGGTTGCTTCTTCTGGCCCGCGATCGCGTCGTTGCGCGGTACCCGGGGCCAGCCGAATGCGATCCCGCTTCGACTCGCGATCGGTTCGTTCGTGATCGTAGCCACAATCGGAATCTGGGTGGCACATGGACATGGGGGAATGAAATTTCCCGGGCCGAGGGCACTTTGGATCCAGGTCCACCTCGCGATCGCACTCTTTGGTTGGGTTGGTGGCATGGCGGGCGCGACCTTCGACCTGCTTTCTCGGGCGCGAACCCCAGCGAGCGGCGACTTGAATCAAGGAATCTCGAACTGGTGGGGGAGACTCCTGTGGCTCGGCATCGCCCTGCCGAGCGTGTTGCTTGGACTGCAGTACCTGGCTCTGATCGAGCTGTCCCAAGCAACGGCCAACTGGCTCGCTGCTGTCGCGATCACACCCGGGGCCATCGCCGCCTGGTGGATCCAGCCTCTCTACGGCCTCAAAAAGCTCCGCGACCCGATGAACGCAATTGCAGAACCACACTATTGGCAGACCGCCTTCTGCTTGGCACCGATCGCCTTCGTGCTCGGCATCATCGCCCTGCTGCACCCAGCCCCGCAGTGGCAGTTGGCGTTTGGCTGGGTGGCACTCTGGGGTTGGGCCGGAATGTTGGTCCACGCGAGCTTGCGCGAGTTCAGCGGAAACCGCTTCGCCAACCCGCTTCAAGAACAGGCGGAAGTCCCGGTGCGAGATCTCGCCTTTGCCCTGCATCTTGCATCGCTCGCCACCGGAATCGCGGCCATCGCGGTGGGAGGCCCCGCACTCGCGCGCTTGACCGGAACGCTATTGCTCGTGCTCGGAGTGAATCAGCTCAATCGAATGGTGCGCATCACGAGAGCAAGACGCGCAGTGGAATGAGCGCCTCAGCCTTCGGCGCGGTCCGAGGCGGCGCCGGGCTGGCGACTCGACACTGCGGCAATGCGCTCGAGTGCCTCGATCAGAAAAGGACGCACGACACCGTTTTCCCCGTCGATCGCGACGTAGTAGCCCAGGGGTAGCCGACTGTCGCGAGAGGAGCCCGAGGCACCGGCGATCGTCCCGCGACACCCGGTGTAGGGGCTCTCGGCCTGGACTACTCGGACTCGGTCACCTTGCTCAAAGCGCATCGTCGACTGTGCTTTCACTGTGCCCCCACGCATAAAGTTCCACATCGCGCATCAGAATGCGAATTCTTGACATGCGGCTCGAGGAGTCTGCGCGGCAGAAGGCACACACATCGACTCCTGGCTTCACTCGAAGGCGGAGATCACCTCGTCGGCAAAGCGCGCCACCCCGTCTACCTTCTGGTCCAGATCATCGGTCAGCCCGTGATAAAATACCCAGGGAAACGTCACCACGTGGCTGACGCCGATGTCCTCGAGCCGACGATACCCATCGACCCCAGCGGCGTCGGTCACCGACGCAAAGATTGGAAAGGGATCGTCTGCCCTTTCGCTATCGGCCCGATAGGCCTTCACCTTCGCGATCAAGACCTCGAGTTCGGCGAAGGTGTGCAGATCCGAGATCCATCCGTCGGCGAGGGTTGCCGCCCGACGCAGCGCCGGCGTCGACACGCCACCCACGTAGATTGGAATCTCGCTCGGCGGCACGGGGCTCATTTCCAGCGGATCAAAGTCGTAGAACTCACCGTGATGCTCCACCCAGCCTCCCGACCAGAGTTTGCGCAAGACGGGAATCATCTCGTTGATCCGTTTGCCGCGGTTGTGAAAATCGCGATCGACCAACTGAAACTCGTCCTTCATCCAGCCGGCTCCGATGCCGAGCGATACCCGCCCTCCGGACAACACCGAAGCGGTACCGACGGCCTTGGCCACGCTGTAGGGATCGCGCAGTGCAAGTACATAGATGCTCGTATAGAAATGTATTTTCTCGGTCTGGGCCGCGAGGGCTCCGATGGTCACCCACGGATCCGGCCACGGGGTAAAGGGAGGCCAGCGCGGCGTGCCGTCTTCGGTGTAGGGATAGGGAGTCTCGAGTTTCTGGGGATGCACGAGATGGTCCGAGGCGGACGCAAAGGCAAAACCCGCGCGATCGGCGGCGCGACACACCGGGCCGAGTTGCGCAGGGTCGCTAAAGGCCAGAGATAGGACGAACTTCAAGCTGGATCTCCCGTTGGGTGCATTCTCGCTAAAGCGCCGTCGGCAATCCAGATGCGGTACGCTCCACCCCCGGCCCGCCCAGTACAAACCGGTCGGGCCGCGGTCACGAGCAAGCGAGCGAGAGGCCGAGCGAGAGGCATCGCAGCATGAACATTTCCTTCGTCATGACACTGCTGGGCAAAGACCAGCCGGGGATCATCGAAGCCATTTCGGCGGTCGTGGAGGCCCACGGCGGCAACTGGCAGGAGAGCCAGATGGCGCGGCTCGCTGGCCGCTTCACGGGCTTCATCAGCATCAGCGCACCCGAGGCCAACGCCCTGGACCTCGAGAAATCTCTGCTCGCCCTGGCCCACGATGAACTCGACCTGCGGGTTGAACGCGTCGACAAGACCATCCCCGAGGCAGCGGTCAGGCGGGCCTCGCTCGAGATTCTCGGACAGGACCGGCCCGGCATCTTGCGCGAAATTACGGCGGCGCTCTCCTCCGCGGGAGTCAATGTGACTCGGCTCAACACCGGCTGCACCAGCGCACCCATGTCCGGGGAGACCCTGTTCCGCGCTGAAGCGGAGTTGCTCTGTCCGGCCACGCTCAGCTTCGAAAGCCTGCGAGAAGCCTTGGAGCAGCTCGGTCAGGACATGATGGTCGACATCACCCTGGACGAGACCCGCGACTGAACCAGACACACGCTAGATCTGTTCTCGCTGCCCTCGACTTGCACTATAGAATCCGTCGCGTTCGGTCGAAGATCCAGCCGAGATGTCTGCTGCGAAAAAACCGAACTGCCCTCACTGCAAACACTTCTTCGTCACCTGGACGAACGAATTTCCCCGCGGTTGTCGTGCGTATGGATTCCGTTCGCCGGAATATCCCTCGGTCGTTGTCGTGCGCGAGTCGGGAATTTCGTGCCAGCTATTCGAGGAGCGAGAGACCACTCCAGTCGAAGGACGTTCGATCCGCGAGGGGCGCCTCGTCCACTGATTCAATTTCTGGCGAGTCCGGTACACTTTGCCCCGGTTGTGAGAATGACACGTCGTAGCGCACTTATCCGTCACATCGAAAACCTGCGCGCAGGAATGATCCAATGCTCCGCGATCGCTCTGGTCGTGCTGTGCTCGAGTGCAGGCGTGTCGGTCGGCGCGATGCCCGCCCCCGAGGTGCCCGAGGGAGCCTTTGGTGAATCTGCGATCCACGAGAAGCGGCCCCAAGTTACTGCGCGGCTGCTGGTCGAATCCGAGGCCATCTCGACCGACGTGCCGTTTCGGATCGGCGTGCTGTTCGAGATGCAGCCGGGTTGGCACATCTACTGGCGCAACCCGGGCGACTCCGCACTGCCTACCCGCATCTCGTGGCAAGTCGACGACGCGACCCTGAGCGCCCTGCAATGGCCGGCCCCCAGTGTCTTCCACGAAAATGACGGAGACTTCACAACCTACGGCTACGCCGATCAAGTCCTGCTCAGCAATCGGATCACGATTCATTCCCGCATTGATGGACCCGTCTACCTCGGCACCAAGATCAATTTCCTGGTCTGCAAGGAAGTCTGCATACCCGGCGCAATCGCCCTCGAACGCAGCTTGCGGCTCGGCGCGCCGCCGGATCCCGATCCCGAAGTGCGGAAAATCTTCGACGCCTACGAAGCACAGATACCGATCTCTGCACGCAGTCACGAACTGGACGTCGCGACGCTTCTCTCACAAAGCGCAATCCGGCCCGGTGACTCTTTCTTGCTCGGAGTCGGCATGCGCAGCTGCCCCATCCCCAGCCAATGCGATCGGTTTGCGCTACAGGCCATGGATCCCGCCGCGATCTTTATCCCGTATGCCCAGACAAATCCCTCCCTGCGGCCGCTGGGCGTTCAGGGTTTCCCCGGCTCGATGGACGGATTTCTGTTGGCGCTTCGAGGACACATAGCGTTGGACGCCCCTTCGCGCAGCGAGGATCCGTTGCGCGGAATCCTCGCGCTTGCCGGCGCTGGCTATGTCGAAGTCGAACTTCCACTTCCCGTCGTCGCAAGCAAAAGCGAGATCGAACTCCTCACTACAGACTGGCTCGACCCGATCGTATTGGAGCGCCCTCTCCAGTCATCATCGATCGGCTTGATTTATGCCCTGGCTCTTGCCCTGCTGGGCGGGTTGATCCTCAACTTGATGCCGTGCGTGCTCCCGATTCTGGCCATCAAGGTCGTGGCTCTTTCTGAACTCGCCCAGCAAGAACGCAAACAAGTCTACGCCCACGGTTTTGCGTACGCCGCGGGCATTCAGGCTTCGATGGCTCTGCTGACGGTCTTTGTCCTCGCCCTGCGCCAGGCGGGGATCTCGGTGGGTTGGGGGTTCCAGTTTCGCGAACCCGTTTTTCTCGCCGCGATCGCGGTCCTGGTCGTGTTGTTTGCCTGCAATCTTTTCGGGATGTACGAAATCAACCTCAATACTTCGCGACTCGATCAGCTCGGGCGCGAAGCAACGGGACCTCGACGCAGCTTCTTCGACGGTTTCCTCGCCGTGGCCCTCGCCACTCCATGCTCTGCGCCGTTCCTCGGAACCGCGGTTGGCTTTGCCTTTGCCGGAGGCACCCTCGAGATCGCGTCGGTGTTTGCGGGCATTGGCCTGGGTCTGGCCCTGCCCTTCATCGCGGTATCTCTCGTCCCCGGGCTGTCGCGCTTCATTCCTTCCACGGGTTCGTGGATGAAACCCATGCGCACGGCGCTCGGCATGGCCCTGCTCGCGACGGGATTCTGGCTGCTCTGGATACTGGAGCGCATCGTCGGACTCGAATCCCAACTCGCCGTGCTGGGGCTTCTGCTCGCGGTCGGATTTGGAGCTTATGGTTTGGGACGCCTTCAAGAGTCGCGTCGCCAACGCCCTCTGCGAAGCATCGTCGCGGCCTTCGCCGCGCTCATCGTCGCAGTCGTGGCCTTGATCCCACTTCAACCCCTCAAAGCCGAGTTGCGCAACCATTCCGACAGCGCCATTGCCTGGCGGGCATTCGATTCGGTAGCCATCGCCGACGAGCTGCGGGCAGGGCGGCCGGTGTTCGTCTACTTCACTGCTGACTGGTGCATCACCTGCAAGGTCAACGAACGCCTGGTGCTACACGACGAAACCGTGCTCGCTGCGCTGGAACAACTCGACATTGCAGTCTTTCGCGGCGATTGGACGCTGCGCGACGAAGCCATTCGCCGAGAACTCGCGCGACACGGCAAGGCCGGCGTTCCGGTCTATCTGGTCTACAGCCCCGATCATCCCGCGCGCCCGAGCGTGCTGCCCGAATTGATCACCGTAGATCTGATCGTCAATGCCCTCAAACGGGCCGTTCCCCGAAAGTCGAGCTAGCCTGCCAGGACGAGGGACATGAATTGCTGTGGACCACCGACCCAGTCGGGTCGCAACACCAATTCGGAACCAGCGTAGACTGAGATTGTAAATTGCCGATGGAGTCGGGAATGGCCGAGGGACAGTCTCTGTACTGGCGCTTGATGCCCTCCGTTCGCGCTACGGAGCGGGATCGTTTCCTGTTCTTCTTTCAGCTCTCGGCCTTGCTCACCCTGGCGCAGACCCTGGGACTCGCGGGCAGCGAGGCACTATTCCTCGAACGGGTCGGTCCCGCAGCACTGCCGCTGGTCTTCGTGCTCGCTCCGATCGCAACCGTGTTGGGCTGCGTCAGTTATGCGACGATCGTCGGGAGCGTGCGCAACGACCGGCTCTTTATCCGGCTTCTGATCACCGCCGGGGTCGCCCTCGGCACGGGCACACTGCTGCTTCAACTCGAACTACCCGGAGTGTTGCACGCCCTCTTTTGTGCCGCCTACCTGACCCAGGCAATCTTGATCAATCTCCACTTCTGGACGTTTGCGGCGGACTTCTTCGACACCCTGCAGAGCAAACGCCTCTATCCCTATCTCGTCGTGGGCGCGAGTGCAGGCGGTGCGCTGGGGGGTACGCTCGCCGCGCTCGGCGGACTCGCCTTTCCAGCCGAGACGCTGATTCTCGGCTGGTCCATCACCCTGCTGGTAGCGGCTGGCGTCGTCTATCGGCGTCAGTCGGATCTGCAGCGCTGGCGGACCCTCGGAGTCGAAGAGAAAGACGAAAGTTCTGCTGCGGGATTGCAGGGAGCGCTTCGCTTCTTGAATCGCTCTCCGCTGGCGGGTTGGATCGCGATCTCGATTGTCGGAATGATCTCGGCCCTGTTTGTCATTCAATATCTCTATATGAAGATCTTCAGCGAAGCTTTCGATTCGGCAGAGACGCTGGCGGTCTTTCTCGGGACTTATCTCGCGCTGAGCAACCTCGCCGAGATCTTCATCGGAACAGTTGTGACCCCGCTGCTGATAAAACGACTGGGGGTTCCCGGTACGACCCTGGTCCACGCGCTGCTGACCCTGCTGGTGTTTCCTCTACTCTGGTTCTATCCGGTGCTGGTGGCCGCAGTCGCAGCCCGCGCCGTGCGCGAGTTGGTCGAAACTTCGATGGCCGCACCGGTTCGACAACTCTCCTACAACGCACTGCCATTCCGCTTTCGCGGTCGGGTGCGGGCCTTGCTCGAAGGGGTCGTTCTATTCGCCGCCATGGCGATGGTCGGGCTGGCACTGATTGCGCTGGGCGAAAATGCCAACTTGCTCTGGCTTTGCAGCCTCGGCGCTGGCATGAGTCTGGTCTACCTGTCTGCAGGCCTGATCGTGCGGCGCGAGTATCTGCGGGGTTTCATTCTCGAGCTTCGCCACGGCCGCCTGGATCTCGATATCGAACTTGGGCAGGGAGTTCTCGCAAGTCTGGCGCAACAGTGGGAAGGCCTGTTGATGGACGAGCGCAAGTATCCGTCACAGAGTCTGCTCAAGCTGGCGGCGGAGTTTTCGAAACACGGGTTCGGCCAGGTGGTCCTGCGCGCCAGCCATCATCCCCACAAGAAAGTTCGGATCACTTGCATTGAAGCACTCGCGAGTTTTGACCCCACTCGTCTGATCCAAAGCTTGCCGGTTGCACTGACGGACAAAGAGGTTGACGTTCGCCTGGCGGCGGTTCGGGCTGCGGGCTCGCTCGAGCCGCGCCCGACCCAAATCGAAGCGCGATTGCAATCTTGCCTCCGGGACAGCGACCCTCGCGTGCGGGCCCAGGTCGCTCAATTTTCAGGCCCTCCCGGCGAAGCGGTTCTCGAAGCGCTGCTCGAAAGTAAAGATCCCGCAGAGATCGTTGCCGCTCTCGAGTGTCTCCCCGCCGCCATGTCTCCCAGCGCCGAGGGCCTGCTCGAGCATTCCGATCAACACGTTCGCGCGGCGGCGCTTTCGACTTCCGCCCCGCATCGGGCCGAAGATGCGCCCGCTCGGCTCGACCGGATTCTCGACGCCATGGCGGACGCGGATCCAGAGGTTCGGCAGGCCGCTGCCCGAGCGCTACCCAACTTCGGAAGCGAGCGGCGAATCATTCGCTGTCTGGCGGACGCCCTCGACGATTCGTCCCATGCAGTGCGGGATGCTGCGGCCCGAAGTCTCGCATTGCTCGGCGAACAAGGGGTCCGGGCGGCACTGTCTCAACTGACGAGCTTGCGCCGCTGGACCGCCGAAGCCGCACTAGAGGTCATCGATCGAGCGGATGACATCCATAGCCGCCATCACCTCGCAGGGGTCTATCGAACATGCGTTCTCGATGCCTGGAAGCTCTATGCCGGCATTGAGATCGCCCCGATCGAACCCACCCTCGAAGCACACTTTCTCCGAGTGGCGTTGCAAAACGCCTACCGGAACAAGGTGTGGTTGGCCTTCCGAATCCTGGCGGTGCTCGAAGATCCATCGGTCGTGAAGAGCGTAAAGCAGATTCTGGACCGTGGATCGAATCGCGATCGAGCCGATGCCCTCGAGGTTCTCAGCAATCTAGGGGAGCGGGAGACGTCCGATCAGTTCGCGCTACTGCTCGAAGCCGGCCCCTTCCAAGACAAGCTATTGAATGCAGCTAGCTTCGTGCTGGCGCCGCAGGATCTTCATGAAGTTCTCGATCAGGCCGATCAATCGGAAGACCGCTGGTTGCGATTGGCCGCCGGGCCCTATATTTCGCTCAGATCCTCTAGCCGGAGCGAAGGCGATCTCGAACAAAATCAACAAGCGGACAACCCACAACCCGATCTACAATCCCAACACGAGGTCGATCTCATGCAAAGACTTCTCGCCCTGCGCAAGGTTCCCCTGTTTACCGAGTTGAGTCTCGAACGGCTGGAAAGCATCCATCAACTCATGCACGAATCCAATTACCTGGCCGGAGAGTGTGTCGTGCGCGAGGGCGATATCGGCGACGACCTGTTCATTCTTCTCGAAGGTGAACTCGAGATCTACAAGAACCATGGCACCCCCGACGCGCGACTCTTGAACACGCTGACCCCTGTCGCGTACATGGGCGAAATGGCCATACTCGACGATTCGGAGCGCAGTGCGACGGCGATTGCGTCCAAAGACTCGCGCCTTTTGAGTCTGGGCGGAGATACCTTCAAGGAGATCGTGCTACAGACCCCTGAGATCTCGTTCGAGATCTTCAAGGTATTGACGGCGCGCATCCGTGCCGCCGAAATGCGTCGAGAGTAATGGGATCAATCGGCATCGCTTTAGGAGTTTGTTTATGTTGCGTGCGTCAACCACCTTTCTCATCGTGCTCATCGCCATGTCGAGCACAGCTGAGGGCAAGAGCCCGGTGAACCTCGAATCGATTCCCAAAGCTGCCCCCGGTGCACCGGCGCTCCCGGACGAGGTCCGGCGCACCCTGGCCGAACATCTGGCCAACAAGGGATCGGACTATGTTCCGAGAACCCGCAATCTTTCGACGGACGGCGCGCCTCTGTTCACCAATCGCCTGCTGCTGGAAACCAGCCCCTATCTTCAACAGCACGCACACAATCCCGTCAATTGGTTTCCCTGGGGCGACGATGCCTTCGCTACCGCAAAACGCCTGAAGCGACCCGTCCTCGTCAGTATCGGATACTCGACCTGCCATTGGTGCCACGTCATGGAAGAAGAGTCGTTCGATGATCCAGCTCTCGCCGCGTATTTGAATGCGAACTTCATCGCGATCAAGATCGACCGCGAAGTTCGCCCGGACATCGACGCCATTTACATGGCGGCCGTGCACGCGATGGGAATCAGTGGCGGCTGGCCTCTCAACGTTTTCGTCACCCCGGAACGCAAGCCCTTCTACGGCGGCACCTATTTCCCCCCAACCCCTCGCGGCGGGCGACCGAGTTTTCGCCAAGCCCTCGAAGCCATTTCCAGCCAGTACGCTGAAAATCCCGCACGCTTTGAACAACAGGCCGACCAACTCGCGGATTACATCCGTAAAAATCTCGCAGGCAGCATCGCTACCACCAGTGAAGCCATTCCCACCGATGCCCTGCGAAATCTCGCCCAGCATTACAGCGACCACTCGGACCCGACCTGGGGTGGGATGAATCGCGCGCCGAAGTTCCCCTCGTCTTTGCCAGTGCGCTTCCTGTTGCGCTATGCGAACCGCACGGGTGACGAGCGCTCGGTTGAAATCGCCAGCCTGGCCCTCGAAAAAATGGCCGCCGGAGGGATTCACGACCAGGTGGGGGGCGGCTTCCACCGCTATTCCACCGACACGAAGTGGCTGGTGCCGCACTTCGAAAAGATGCTCTACGACAACGCCCTGCTCGCCCAGGATTACCTGGAGGCGTGGCAGAAAACCAAGCGACAGTCGTTTGCCGACGTCTGCAAAAAGACACTCCGTTATGTCGCCAAGGAGATGACGGCCCCAGGCGGCGCATTCTTTTCTGCGACCGACGCCGACAGCATGAATCTTCAGGGCGAATCAGAAGAAGGCTATTTCTTCAGTTGGACCCCGGCAGAGATCAACGAGGCGATCGGCCCAAAGCGAGCCAAGGAGATCGAGGCCTACTACGGCGTTACGTCCCTGGGCAACTTCGAGAGTCGAAACATCTTTCGCGTCTGGCGCAGCGATGCTGAAGTCGCTGCGGAACTCGGGATTGGCGTGGACACCCTGCTCGAGAACCTCGCCAGCGCACGGGCGCAACTCTACGAAACCCGCAGCCAGCGCCCTGCCCCGCTGCTCGACGACAAAGTCCTGGTCGGTTGGAACGGTTTGATGATTTCGGCCTTTGCCCGCGCCGGTTTCGCCTTCGACGACGCGGACTTCATTGCTCGCGCGGCCACTGCGGCCCAGTTCATACTCGATAACATGCGGCGAGAGTCGCGACTCGTTCGGGTCTTCAAGGACAACACTGCCTCGGGGCCGGCGTTTCTCGAGGACTACGCCTTCTTCATCAAAGCTTTGCTCGATCTATACGAAGCCCAGCCAGAGCCACGATGGCTGCAAGAAGCCATCGCGCTGCAGTCGGTACTCGACCGGCACTATCTGGACACCCAGGGCGGCGGCTACTTCAAGACGGCCGACGACGCTGAAAAACTGCTCGTACGCGAAAAGTCGGGCCACGATGGTGCGATTCCATCGGGTAACTCGATTGCAGCGCTCAACCTGATGCGGCTGTACGTCTATACCGGCGAAGTCGGATACCAGGAATCAGCTGAAATGCTGCTGGCCGCGTTTCATGGCTCGCTGGTCAGTAGCCCGAGTGGAGTCGCAGAGATGTTCCTCGCCGTGGACTACCAACTCGACACGCCGAAGGAGATCATCGTGGTCAGCACCGGACCCGGTCCCGATCTCGACGCGATGCTCGCTCCACTGCGGAGTGCATTCCTGCCCAACCGCACGTTGTCCGTCGTCGTTCAGGGCGTCGATCTCGAAGCCCACGCAAAGCTCTCCCCCATGCTGAAGAACAAGCGAGCGCGGCGCGGCAAGGTCACGGCGTATGTCTGCGAGAATCGCGTCTGCAAATTTCCCACGGAGTCGCCGAGCGAGTTCGCCCGTCAAATCGCAGAGATCAATCCGTATCCCTGATCAAAACAGCGCGGCGCCGCGCTCGAGCATCCAAAAAACGGCCAGGGACCCGATTGCATACGCGGACACGCGATCGACCCAGACTCGACGCACCGGCGTCTTCCGAAGCGATGCAATGATCCCGAGCATGACGGCGATGAAGGCCAACTGCCCCGCTTCAATGCCGAGGTTGAAGAACAACAAGGCCGACGGGATTTCGTCGCTGGGCAACCCGGCTTCCCGCAGCGCCCCCGCAAACCCCAACCCGTGCAGCAAACCGAAACCGAAGGACGCGAACCACGGGTGCTCGCGCAACAGCGATCTCACCCGCTGATCTCGGCGCACCAACTCGAGGGCCACCACCACCAGGCTGATCGCGATGCCTACCTCAACCCATTGTTGCGGAACGTGAATCAGGTCAAAGATTGCGAACCCGAGGGTCAGGCTATGTCCGAGGGTAAAGGCGGTGATCGCACCGAGGAGTTTGCGGGTCCCGACGATCAACAGCAGCAATCCCATGATGAACAACAAGTGGTCGGGGCCCAACGCAATGTGTTCAAAGCCCAGTTTGAGGTAGCTGCGCGCAACTCCCCGACCCGCGACGACCTGAAACTCGGTCGCGTCGGACGGGATCAATCCCTTGGCCACGCGACCGTCGGCAAACACGACCCGGATCAATGCGTTGGTGCGGCTGCGGTCGAGCCCCGAAATTCCGAGCGTCGAGCCGTCCATACCCTGCGCTCCGCAATCGACCCGCCAGCGCTCTTCCAACGAGGTCGCCAGCACCTCGGCCGACTTCTCTGTGATCGCGAGGCAACGCGCAGGCAATCGAGGCTCGAGTTCGACCCCTGGCGCGCGTAAATTCGGCGTCTTCCAGCGAACCGTATAGACACCGTCCACCTGCTCGCGCATTTCTAGCAGAGAAGGCGCTAGCGGATGAGCCTGGACGCTGGAAGCATCGACGCCAACCACGACAAAAGCAACAACCACCCAAACGGTACATTCGCAGAGTTTTCGTACGACGGTTTTGCAGCGGGAGCCCATTTCGCGGAGCTTAGTCGATCGCTACCGCGGCAGGGTTGTGAGATACTGGGGTTCCCAATTGACGAGGATGCTTCCAATGCAGAATTTTGTAGACAAAGTTGCGGTCGTCACCGGTGCGGCGAGTGGCATTGGTCGAGCTCTGGCGGTGAAGTTTGCCGATGTGGGTTGCCACCTGATGCTCGCCGACATGGACGACGCCGGTTTGGAAGAGACCCGTGCGCTGATCGAAAAACCCGGCGTAAAGATCGAAGTGCACCACTGCGATGTCAGTCGTCAAGACTCCGTAGACGCATTCGCCGACGCTGCGTTCAGTGCATTCGGCGCGGTCCACATTCTGTGCAACAACGCCGGCGTTCTCAGTGGGGGATTGTGTTGGGAAGTCGACATCAAAGATTATCAGTGGCAGCTGGGCGTAAACACCTTCGGAGTCGTGCACGGGGTTCGCAGCTTCGTCCCGAGGATGCTCGCCCAGAACACCCCTGGCCATGTGGTGAACACCGCTTCCATGGCGGCCCTCACCACGATGCCCTTTGCCGGGGCATACCACATGAGCAAACACGCCGTGCTGGCCTTCAGCGAATGCCTCTACCACGAAATGAAAGTCACCCAGAGCAAACTCGGCGTTTCGGTCCTGTGCCCGGAGTTGATCAACACGGGGATCGCAGAATCTGAACGCGTTCGACCCGAAAGCTACAAGAACGCGGACGGCGCACCGCCGATCACCCAATCGGGCAAGCTGGTGGTTGGCGCGCTGGCCGACGGCATCGCCAAAGGCGGCCTCGATCCTTCCGTGATGGCAGACCGAGTCTTCGAAGCGATTCAACAGGACCGTTTTTACATTCTGGCGGAGGACAGTTGGCGGGACGCCTGCAACACCCGCCTCGAGGACATCCGTCTGGGTCGCAATCCGACCTTTTCGCCGCCCAGCCTCTAACGCCCGGGGGTCATGCGCGGTCTAGAACTTTCCGCGAACCGCGAGCACTGCAGAAGCGTTGACCCGGCTCGCGAACGTGTCGCCGTCCCTGACGTCGACCTTGTTCGGCGAGTAGCCAGCAGCGAGGTTCAGGCTCAAGACCCATACCCGCAGACCAAAGCCACCGGTGGTATTGCCAATGACTCCGTCCTCAGTTGCACCCAACTCAAGTAGTTGCGCCTCCAGGTCCGCGAGGGTGGCAGTCGCGCCTGCGTCGAGCCCCATATCGGCTTCCAGTTGCGTGACAAGGGTGTCGAATTCTGAACTGCCAACGAGATCTTCGAGCTCATCGATCGTTCTGATGATATCTCCCTCCGCGGTAGCCATGATGTCAGCATTGAGCGCCACGTCGTAAGACTGGGCGTACCCGAGTGCGGCGGGGTTCCAATACGAAGCGAACGAATCGTTGACCGCCGCAACGCCGGCACCGCCCATTCCCTGATAGCGCGCGCCCACGAAGGCCCATTCACCGGCGGTCGCCGGACTGTTGCCGACCAAACCGAGGACTACACCAAGTACCCCGAGCAAGGCGGAACTGGGTCGTCGTCGAGTCCACTGGATCATGAATAACTCCTCAAGCGTCGCGCACTCACCGTTTTGGACTTTGGCACGTGGTTATCACGCCACTATCTCTCGTCCTCTCGTCCGGTACTGCGAAAGCCTGAGCACATTCAGATTTTAGATCACATTCCATACTCTTGGCGTGATCGGGGTCACAGTTTCGTGTTCCGCGTGGCTACTACCGCAGACAAGTTGCTCAAGGGTTCACTCGACCTCGAGGGTCAGGAGAAATATCCGCTTGTCTTCACTGGATCGTGTCGAAATGCGGGTTGAATAAAACTTGCCGCCCTTTTTCTCAACCCGACTCGACTGTGCGAGAGACCCGATCGCGACAGTTTCGCCGGGGTCGACGATCAGGGTCGTCGTAGCGTTCGAGAATTCGACCCGACCCGCGTCGTCAACCGTCGCCTCTGTGTTGGTGAACTCCAACTGGATGCGCCCGTTGCCGAGTACCCGTGGACTGGCGCTAAATCCGCGTTCGGCTGTGGCGCTGCCCAACACGACGCGACCCAACAGATCGCGTCCCTCGAGCGGTACCGTTCGGCCGCGCCCGACATGCCCAACCTGTCCACTCAAAATTCGCAGCCGGCCGGAAAAGGCCTCGCTCTCGCCCGTTCGATAGAACCGGCCTCTGACCTCCGCCGATGACGAACCCATTGACGCGTTCGCTGAAGAAACCGACACCCTCCCCACCCCCATTCCGACTTCGATTTCCCAGTCAATCTCGAGCCCTGCCCGAGCGAGTTCCGAAAGAGCGAGGCTCTGGTAGTGGATGAGCACCACAGGCGTCCGGCGATCTTGCCGCTTCAACAAGGCCAGCGCTTCATCCACGATACCCCTGGGCCCGATCAAGATCACCGAGTTGCTTCGGGCGTCGAGGGTCGCAGATCCTTCCGATCCAATCGCTGCCTGGGCCACGGGCATGAGTTCTTCCGCGATTCGATGGTTGGGAACGAAGACCTCAGTGACACGTTGCGCTCGGGCGCTCGACGGGCCGAGCATCAGAAGCAGGGCCAGCACAATTCTAAAGTGACGCATGTCGAGGAAGATACCCGACTTGATTGTCGCGAACGTCTGAATCCGGCAACTCCAGGTTCTCATTGCTGCTGCCCGAGTGGCTGGAATGACCGGAATCGCCGCCGAACGCGCTCCAGCCGATGTCAACGGGACTGCAATGGACGACTTCGAGATTTTGTCCTATCTCGTACCCGACAAGCATGAATACTGAACATCCCGACCCCCACTCTCGCCAGCCAGTCCCCCGCGACGACTCGGAATACGGACGCCAATGCTGATCCATCTACTGCAAATGGTCGGCGGCATGACGATTCTCGTGCTCGGGGGCGACCTGATGGTGCGCGGCGCCTCATCCCTGGCGCGATCCCTCGGCATCTCGCCCCTGGCCGTCGGACTGACGGTCGTGGCCTTCGGCACCAGCGCCCCCGAACTTGCCGTCAGTCTCGGAGCGGCATTCAACGGCTCAGGAAATCTCGCGTTCGGCAACATCTTTGGTTCGAACCTGGCCAACATCGGGTTGATCATCGGCCTCTCGGCGCTGATTCGCCCGCTTCCGATCGATGGGCTCGTCACCCGGCGCGAATTGCCCATGATGATCCTCGCGGTCGCTGCGGCGTCCGTCATGGCGAGCGATGTCTTGCTCGGCGAAAGCGTCGCTCAATACTCTCGCAGTGACGGACTGATTTTCCTTCTCTTCTTCGTCGTGTTCATCTTCTACACGGTCGGGGATCTGATCAGGCAGCGTTCGGCAAAGAATCGCAGCATCGCAAACGGCGACGCCGTTCCCGAACAAGTTTCAGATGCTGCGACGAGCAAACACGTATCCCGAGACCTAACCCAGATCGTCATCGGTCTCGTCGGCCTGCTCCTCGGTGCTCATTTCACAGTCGACGGCGCTGTCGCAGTCGCCCTGATCCTGGGCGTTCCCGAAGTCGTTGTGGGCCTGACGGTGGTTTCCGTCGGAACCAGTCTGCCCGAACTGGTCGCCACGTTATCCGCGGTCCGCCGGGGTGAGTTGGCAATCGCGGTCGGGGGCGTCGTCGGATCCAACATCTTCAATATCTTGCTGGTCTGCGGCTTGACCTCCGTGGTCATGCCCATCGTAATTCCGATGGGTGGATTGCTGGATCTCGCCATCACGGCGGTTCTCTCACTCGCGCTTCTGTTGGTCGCGCGGACCCATAGCCGCCTGATTCTGCGCTGGGAAGGTGCTGGACTACTTTTGAGTTACCTGACCTACATGGTGTGGCGATCTCTTTAGATGAATCTCCGAATCGAGCCATCCAATTGAATTCGACTGCGGATATGGATCCAGCTCCCCGTGCCCCTACGCTTCACATCGAGAGGTAACCCATCGTGCGCGACACAGTCCTGTTGATCGCGCTTTCGCTTGCGCTCCTGATCCCCGCCGCGGCAATCGCAGAAGCTGACGACACACCACGGCCAGGGCTTTTCGGCACTTCGTTTCTCGAGGGGTGGACGCGCAGCCTGGGGATTGGACTCAGTGGTTCGAACGGTCCGATCGACGAATTGAAATTGATCGCGGACGCGAAGGGGAAGTACGAAGACGAGAAGCATCGTCGCAAAATCAGCTCACAGTTCTATCTTTCAAAAGTGGACTCGGATGAGGACGATACGGACCGTAAGGTCTTCGTCGAGTACGAAGAAACTTGGAAGCCTTTCGCCAACTATTTTTTTCTACTGGGACTTTCGCGCTACGACAATGATCTACTCGAAGTATGGGACCATCGCATCAGTGTCTCCATCAGCGTCGGTTCTGAGCTTGTTTCAACCGAGAATCTCACGCTTCGCGCCAGCGTTGGCGGCGGACTCAACCATGTCTGGGAACTCGACGACAAACTTGACACCGCGCAGACTTCCCCAGAAGGTGTCGTGCGACTCGATGGCAGCTACGCGATCATGGAAGACGTAAGTTTTTCGACCACTCACACCTACTATCCCAACTTCGACGACACCAAGGAATTCCGTGTGATCTCCGACGCAGAATTCAAAGCTGACATCGGAGACAAGGGTGGCCTCACCACGAGTATCGGCGTCTCGAACGAATACGACTCACTGAAGGTCGGCGAGAACGACCTCCACTACTACCTCCGGCTCGGTTATGACTTCTAGTTGTCATGAGTGAGTCGTCGAAATCCACTCGAAGCTGTGGAGCCTGCTCGCTGTGTTGCACGGTGCTTCGCGTCGACGAACTCAAGAAGCTCGGCGGCGTCGATTGCCAGCACCAGTGTAAACCGGGCGCATTCGATGAACCCAAGGTCTTGGGTTGCGCGATTCACGAGCGTCGACCGCAGATCTGTCGCGACTACCACTGTCTCTGGGTTTCCGGTGGACTCACAAACGAAGACCGTCCCGACAAGCTAGGTGCGGTCGTCGACATCCTGACCCTGGGTGCGGAGACTCGCCTCTCAATCCAGGAAGCTCGTCCCGGTGCCTACGACACTTCTGCGAGGTTGCAGGAAATTGCCGCGCAGTATCGCGAGAGCATGCCCGTGCGGGTTGTCGAAGCCGGAAATTTTCTTGATCCCGACCGTCCATTTCGCGTCATGCTGGCCCGCGGCGAAGAACATCGGGTCTCGGGCGAATGGACGACCATTCAACGTCCGGGCGAAGCACCGACTCGCCACCGCCTGCCGTTGCCGGCGCGTCTTGTGAGACGCGCTGCAATTTGGTTTCGCCAGCGAAGAATTGCGGGAAGTCTGAACGCTCCGCCCGAAGATCAATAGATCGGATCGCGCTCCTAGTAGTGGTCCTATTCCCCCTCGATTGACTAACAATTCGCTGCCAACTCGCCACTTTGTTCTCATTCAAAAGCCGTTTTAGAACAAATTGCCGATATAATGTTCGCGAATTTTCCCCGGTGAGAAGCTCGACGGGGACGAGCAGCTTGAACGTCAGCCAACACGCCATCGACCGCAAAGGTCGATCCGGTCATCGAGGAGATGTCAAATGGAACTCGTTACAACCCTTGGAGGTTGGGAATTTCTCGTTCGCTACCTCCACTTTCTGGCGGGAGTCCTCTGGATTGGTGTGCTCTGGTATTTCAACTTCATCCAGACGCCCTTCTTTGGCAGTGAGCTCGGAGGCCAGGCCAAGAGTGCCATGACCCGCGGCCTCGTCCCCAACGCACTCTGGTGGTTTCGTTGGGGTGCGATGTTCACCTTCCTTTCCGGCCTCATTCTGATTGCCTTCAAGTTGCACGCCGGCATCAGTCTGGGCGATGGCTACATGACGCGCATCCTCACCGGAGCCCTGATGGGTACCTTCATGTGGGCCAACGTCTGGTTCGTGATCTGGCCCGCCCAGCAGGTTGTGATCGCCAATGCAGAAGCCGTGGCGGGAGGCGGCGACGCCAACCCCGACGCCGCAGCCGCGGCGGGCCGCGCGGGAATGGCCTCGCGCACCAACACCCTGTTTTCGATCCCGATGCTTTTCTTCATGGGTTCGGCCAGTCATCTGCAGACATTCAACAACGGAGACAATGACGCGACATATTGGATAGTCGCCGGCGCGATCATCCTGGCAGCCGAGGCACAAGCCTTGATCGGCCCCGGAGCCCCAACCCAGAAGCCGCTCACGAGCGTTTCGGGCACGATCCACGCGGGACTCGCTCTAACCGTAGTGCTCTATCTAGCAGGCGTACTGATCAACTAAGCCTTAGGTAAGGCCCCGCGTACAGAACAGCAAAAAAGAGAGGCCCGGTGCATTCCACCGGGCCTCTCGCATTTCCAAAATCCACCACCCCTCCCCACCCAAAGCACCCTACAACAATCCCTGTTCAACAAACACCTTCCGCAAGAAGCTCACAGGCATATTGCCCGCGTGCAAATACACTTCGTGAAACTTGCGATCGAGCGCCAAACCGCTCAATGATCCAGCCGGCCCCTTCGCAACATCGCGTTTCAATTCCCAGACAAGTCGATTGCCCGTGAGATACGACAGTGGATAGCCGCGCTCCTGGGAATACCAGTTCAACTCGCCTTCAATGCGGCCCGGAGCAAACCCCGTCACTGCGCGCAGCAGAGCGCCCGCAGCGATGAACGGATCGTCTGCATCCAGTTCGCGCTCGCCCTCATCGTCGAATTCGACACCCACCGAGAGAAAGTTCCGATTCCCCGTCATGAAGAAGAGATCGATCGCCACCCGGGCGCCAATCCGGTTCGTATCCCGCTTGGCGACGAACCGGGCCTCGTCCGTGAGTTCGCCCATGTATCCGACGTCGAGCATGTAGTCTTCGAGCATGGTGGTCCAACCCTCGGCTTGATCCATCGCGCTCACGTGCCGGCGAATCACCGACGGATGCGCCGAGGCGGTGGCGAGTTGCAGGTGATGACCGGGAATGCCCTCGTGAATCATCATGCCGGGTACGTCGAGGTCACAGTGGCGTGCCACCAGTTCATCGCTCAGTGTCAGGTAGATCAGACTGGTGCGGACGCCCTCGCGAAACGGCGCGGGGGAAACCATCGCGCCCGCCGGGATCGAGGGGGCCATGAAACCGGGGGTTCGCAGGATCTTCATGTCCTGTTCTTTGAAAATCGGAAACAGATCGTGTTCGGCTATGAAGGCGAGCACTTTTTCGCGCTCCTGCTCGTAGCGCGCGAGGATCCAGTCCGGATTTAGTTGCTCGGGCTTCGGCGCGAAGCGCTTTCGGAGTTCGCTCTCGACTTCTTCGATCGAGGCACTGCGCTCGAGTCCGTACTTTTTCGCCAGACGCCCACGCAACTCGGAAAGCGTCGCGGCGTTTTCCGCAAGATAGTCCCGGGCCATTTCGTGAAGCTCTTCGAGAGATTTTTCGATCCCCCGCAAGGCAACGATCTCCCGGGCGACGTCGGTTTCGAGGTGGAGTTCACAATGGGTTTCGAGCGACGCCAATTTCTCGCTGTAGTGCACGAGTGCCGCCTCTGCTTCGGCACGCGCCTTTTCAAACGCGCTGTGATCCGACCAGGACGTAGACGCGGACCAGTCCGCAAGCGTCGAAAAGAGACTCGGCAACTCTCTCACTTTTTCGAGATCCATCGCGCGCCAGCGTTCGAGCGGGGTGCCGAGGCGGCCCTGCAACGCCTGGAGATAGTTCGGAACCGCCTGAAGTCGCGAAAGGATATTTTTCAGTCGCTGCTCGGCGGGACGCGGATCGTTGATGAAGAGCATGAAGATCCCATCACCGATGTCTTCCGCGGCGCTGGGCAAATGTTCCAGGCGTGTCTGTCCTTGGAATCGGTAGGAGTCGGCGTGTATTTCGGCGCGCAGACTCAGCGCCGCGAGGTCGAGATCGAGACGCCGATCGAAACTCGACGCCTCCCGTTGAATTTTCGGGATCCCTTTCAGCAGCGAGCGCGCTCGGGTGAGTCGAGCGGGAATTCCCGCGAGGCTTGGATCCGGCAACGCACCCAGGTTCCGGTCGACCCCCAGGTTCACGCAGGCGTTTGGATCCTGTGTCCTGTGATCGTGAAAACTGTCGACAAACGCGTCGAACTCCATCTTCCCAGTTCTCCCATTTCAAGCCTCACATCGCCGCTTCGCGTAGATTCCGCAACTGCTTCGAGGTCAGCCCGGTACCGTCGGCCCGCCAGCCGGGCGCCCGAAATACAGTTCCCCAACACTCCCGGATGGAGCGCGCTTGCAGTAGATCTCCAGCGATCGCCCGCCACTCGTGAAACGCGATCGCAATCGGATTAAAGCTCTCGAGATTCTTGGTGAGTCCGTAGTCCACGACCTCGACTTCGGGTTCGAAGCTCCCGAACAAGCGATCCCATACGATCAAGATCCCCGCGTAGTTGCGATCGAGATACTGAGGATTGCGTCCGTGATGTACGCGGTGGTGCGACGGCGTATTGAAGATCCATTCGAAGGCCCCAAGTTTCCGAATCAGCTCTGTGTGCAGCCAGTACTGATACAGAAGACTGATCGCCTGGGCGGTCAAGACCATGCCGGGCGCAAAGCCAATCAATGCCAACGGCGCCCAGAACAATGAGCCGGTGATCGGAGTCGTCCAGGATTGACGCAGGGCCGTCGACAGGTTGTAGTAGCGACTCGAATGATGATTCACGTGGGCGGCCCAAAAAAATCGGGATTCGTGATGGAAACGATGGAACCAGTAGTAACAGAAATCTTCCGCCACGAAGAGCACCGCAAAGGACCAGACCGAAGACTCGATCTCAAACAACGCAAAGCTGTAGATGAAGAAGTAGAAGGGAACGACGGCCGTCTTGACCAGGGCCGAGAAGATCACATTGCCAACGCCCATTGCGAGGCTCGCCCAGGCGTCACGTGGTTCGTAACCCACCAGATCTGAGCGCCTTCTGAGCGCAAGGATCTCGAGCAAAAGCGTGAGTGCGAAGAACGGAATGGCGTAGTAGACGATCGTCGACATGGTTACGAAATCAGTATAGACCGTGACAGACGATCAGCATGGGACGAGAATGAGCGGAGTCGCGAAGCTCAGGGAACAGAGGCGAGCTGCCAGGTGCCCGAGCCGGGGTCCCAGATCTGGACATCCACGTCTCCCCAAGGCGAGAGCACGACGGCATAGTCGTCCGTGGAGCTGTGGAGATACACGGTTCCCGCGCCAGAACCCGCAGCACCGCTTAGCCCGGAATCTGCTGAAAACGAGTGGGGAGCGCCGTCGGCGCGAAACATCAACCGCCGCACCCGGCCGACCTGGCCCCTGGCCTGCACAAAACTCCACGCTCCTGTGAGTTGGTCCGCAGCGTCGCCATTGGCGGGCATTGTCGCCAATGCGCTGCCCCATGCCACGATCCCGTCGGCATCGACGGGCACCGAGGCGACGTATTCGGAGTCGGATTCCCTCCCGTCTCCATCGCGATCCCGGATCAGCAACGCCATCACCGGGGCTCCCTGATCATTCGTAATCTGACCACTGGTGCTATCGATTTCAAACAGGACGATGTGATCGTCGCCGGTCTGGATCGCTTCTTCCCGAGCGAGGAGCAGCAGGCCCTCGAGACCCCGAACCGTGACATCCGCCAACTCGCGATGGGGAACGGATTGAATACCTGGAACCGCAGCAACCGCGAGCAGGAAGGCGACCGAGATCCCCAGCAGCCACTCGACCCCGCCACCACGGGTTTGCGTTTTGGTTTCCTGTGAATCGTTTTGCGAATCGGGTTCGACGTCAGCCATCATGAAGCCTCCAATGCCCCCTCTGTAAATCGGCTTCAGAGGACAAGAAGCTGAGGGAATTCTCGAACACAAACGTGCACTCTTGCTAGCTCGCTGCGCACGGGTGAGCTGTCTCGCATGGCTCAGTACTGCGAGGAGAGCACTGGTCCTCTCACGAAAACAGGCGACCGGAGATAAAGAAAGCGGCCCGGCGGATCTCCTCCCACCGGGCCGCACTCAATACTCGGGCAGATCTTGCTCAGCCTTTGCCGAGTTCGCGATCGATCATGGTCTTGAAATCACCATAGGGCCTGGCGCCCGACAGGAACCGGCCATTGATGAAGAAGCCCGGCGTCCCGGTAACGCCCAGAGAAGAGGCTTCCTTCGTATCGCCATTGATACGGCCCTGAACGACATCAGATTTCAAATCCTTGCGGTAGCGCTCCATGTCGAGACCGATCTCCTGCGCGTACTCCACGAACTTGGCGGCCGACATGGACCGCTGCTGGCTGAAGATCTTGTCGTGCATCTGCCAGAATTTTCCCTGTTGATGCGCGGCTTCAGCCGCTTCCGCGGCATCCTGTGCGTGTTTATGAAACGAGAGTGGCAGATGCTTGAATACGATCTGGACACTGTCGGGGTACTCGTCGGTGATTTTCTTGAGAGTCGGACCGACTCTCGCGCAGAAAGGTCACTGAAAGTCGCTGAACTCGACCACTTTGACCATGGCGCCATCCGGCCCCCGGGTCGGCGCACCGGCCGATGACAGCTTGTAGACCTTGTCTGGATCGGGACCTCGCCTGCGTGCGGGGGCGGCAGGAGCCGCAGCTGCCGCCGCAGGTCGAGCCGCGATTGCAGTTTGAATACTCTTCATCACACTTTCGAATTCGGGGATCTGCGCGGTTACGCGATCAATCGAACTGGAGACCAGGTAGGCCCCACCGATCATGCTGAAACTCAGAATGATCGCGGCGACAACCACGTTAATGCCGTTGCTAGACAAAATTCAGCTTCTCCTCTCGCTCGTGTTTGGCGCTCGTGTTTGAATGATTCGATCGCAACCGACTCGGATTTGCGCGAATCGCAGCCTAGCAGACCCCGCCTCGCCTCTACCGGTTCAAAACTGCCGATCCAACGCGCACTACAGACGCATTTCAGAGGAACTCGTCCTCGTCGATCTCCTTGAGACGTATCGGATGAGGAGCGTGTTCGGGCCCATCGTCCCAACCGGGAACCGCCGCGGCCGTGCTCAGCCACGATTCGGCGATCGACTTGTCGAGCAGGACGTCGTTGTTGTCGAATCCCTCGAGAATACTCTCCCAAAGATCGCGCCCGCCGTCGTCCCACCAGCTGGGACTCGGGCAGTCAAAGTCGATGGCTAGCTTGATCATACTCATCGTTTGCTTCCCTTCTTGCGACTTCGCTCCCGGGTCTTCGGGAGTAAACAAGTGTAGCCGAGGCTGCCACCGGAAGCGGGCCAGATCGATGCGACCTCTTCCGTCTATGCTGACCCCTTCGGCTTCGAGTAGGCTTTGCTGGACCCCTTCCATGAACGGTTCGGATCGAGGGCTGATCTCCCCTTTCGCGTTGACGACCCTTTGCCAGGGGATATCGGCATCATCCGGCGTGGCGTGCAGCGCATAGCCAACTTGCCGCGCATGCCCTGAAAGCCCCGCGAGTTCGGCGACTTGTCCATAGCTCGCAATTTTGCCGTGGGGAATCTTGCGCACCACGGCGTAAATTCGCTGATAAGCGTCACTGCGTTTTCGCTTTGGTGGATTGCTCAACTGGTGCTCAATCCGGCATGACGCAGCAGTGCCTCGGGGCTGGGGGCGCGCCCTCGAAAAGCTTCGAATACTTCGCCTGGCGGTCGACTTCCTCCCAGGGCGAGGATCGTATCTCGAAACTTTCGACCCATAGTGGCCACGGCCACTTCGTCGTCGAGTCCCGCTTCTTCGAAGGCCGCAAAGGCATCCGCCGAAAGCACCTCGGCCCATTTATAGCTGTAGTAGCCGGCTGCGTAGCCCCCCGCAAAAATATGTCCGAAGGAACAGAGGAATCGGTCTTCGGGCAGCGGTTGCAAGATGGCGGTGCGCTCTGAGATGCGGCGCTGGACATCGAGAACCGATTCACTACCCGAGGGCTCATGACGATGGTGCAGCTCGAGGTCCATGATCCCAAAGTTCAATTGTCGCAACATCATGCTCCCCGCGCGAAAGGTCCGGGCAGCACAAATTTTGTCAAAGAGTTCGTCTGGCAGCTGTGCCCCGGTTTCGACGTGTCCGCTGATGCCTAGGAGAGTTTCCTTGTGGTAGGCCCAGTTCTCCATGAATTGGCTGGGCAACTCCACCGCGTCCCATTCAATGTTGCGAATTCCCGAGGCCAGACCGTGATCTACTCGGGTCAACATGTGTTGTAGCCCGTGACCAAACTCGTGGAAAAGCGTTTCGATCTCGTAAAAAGTCATTAGCGAGGGCTTGTCGCCCACGGGTGGCGTCTGGTTGCAGACAAGGTACGCCACCGGTAGCCGCACTTCGCCGGGCGCTCGACCGCACACGATGCTGCGCCCCACGCATTCATCCATCCATGCACCGCCGCGCTTTTCAGCGGGGCGGCTGTAGGGATCCAAATAAAAGGCAGCGATTGGACTGCCGTCGAGGTCGAGCACCCGGATAAATCGAACGTCGCTGTGCCAGACCGGCACGTCCCCATCCGCGTATGCGAACCGCACTCCAAACAGACGCTCGGCCAGGGCGAGCAGGCCCTCCAGAACCTTCGGAAAGGGAAAGTACGGACGCAGCTCTTCTTCGCTGTAGTCGAAGCGTTGCTCGCGAAGGCGCTCGGCCCAATAGCCAATATCCCAGTGGCACAGCGGACCCTCTTGCTGTCCCGAAGCGTCGGCATTGGCTTGAATCTCTTCGAGATCGGACCGCGCGGCATCGATGGACGCCGTGCGCAAACTCTCCAACAACTCGTCTACGACCGCGACGCTATCGGCCATCTTGGTCGACAGACTCAGATCCGCGAAGGTCTCGTAACCGAGCAGTTTGGCTGTCTCTTGTTTGCAGGACAGAATTTTCTCGATCATGGGTGCGTTGTTGAACTTGCCATCGCTGGCTCGGGTGATGTAGGCGCGATAAAGCTGTTCGCGAGTCGCGCGGTGGCGACCGTGTTCGAGAAACGGTTGCAGACTCGGATGATCGAGGGTGAGGCGCCAGGGGCCGTCGGCTGCAGTGGCGTCGGCTGCATCGCCATCGTCTCGAGCCGACTGGGCGGCCAACTCACGCCAACCCTCGGGTAGACCCGCCACTTCGTCTGGGCTGCGGAGCATCAGTGCGAATTCTTTGGTGGCGTCGAGCACATTGTTGCTGAACTGCGTCGCCAACTGTGCACTTTCTTCGGCGATCGCGTTGAAGCGCTCACGATCTTCGCCTTCGAGGCCGACCCCCGAGTGCCGGGCGTCGCGCAGCATGCTTTCGACGATGCGCCGTTGTCCGGGATCGAGATGTTCCCACGAACTTCCTTCCCGAATCGCGAGAAGGCCTGCGTAGATGACGCGGCTCTGTCCTTGTCGCAGACTAAAGGCCACGACTTCGGGCAGCATCTCTTCCTGGGCAGCGCGCAGTTCATCGCTGTTCTGCACGCCCATCAGATGACCAACGATTCCCCAACTGCGGGAGAGGCGATCGCCGATGCGCTCCAAAGGCTCGATCAAGCCCTCCCACGTCGCGTCGATCTCGTCTTCGACGGCCTGAAGCTCTTGATCCAGCTCGCGGAGTAGCGCGCGTATGCCGGGAACGACGTGCTCGCTGCGGATGCAATCAAAACGCGGAAGTCCACTCTGGTCGAGTAACGGATTGTCTCGCAACTCATTTTTCTCATCAGGCATTTCGTTTCAACTCTCCTTCGCTGCGCACGCTTCGGTCAAACGCCTGAGTCGTCCCGCAAAACTTTGCTGCCAACGACCACGATGGCCGTGTTTACTGCAAGTCCGATGATGCCCGCGTGCACACCCAAGACTCGCGCATGATCGGTAAAGGTGAGGCCCACGCTCAGTAATGTACCCACTACCAGGCCGGCCAGGGTCGCATCCGCCCGCTGATCGCGCCAATGAATCGCCAGCAAGAACGCCGGTACGCACTGGATCAACAACTCCATCTTCAACTCAATCAGTCGCCAAAGTGATACGCCTTCGGAAAGCGCTACGGGAATCATCGCCACCAACAGAATCGCTGCGAATCGTTTGCCGCGCAGGGTCGCCGCCGGATCGCGGCCAGAGTTGCCCAGCAGATCCCCCGCCATCATCGCGCCGAGGGAAAGCAAGCATGAGTCGGCGGTCGACATGATCGCAGCCAATGCACCGACAAACACGATCACCGCACCGAATTGGCCGACGCCGCCGGGCGCCGCCCACTGCGCCAACAAGCGCGGCAGGACCTGGTCGGTTTCATGCGCTCCGAGATCGCTGAGGATCGGAATGGCGGCGATCCCGATCAGGGTCACGACCAGGGTGGTGGCCAACGGCATGAAACTCATCAGCGCAAAGGAGTTGGCCAGACTGCGACCATTGCGGGCTGCGTAAATCCGCTGGATGGCCTGGGGATAGATGACGCTGCCCAGACCCAGCAGCGCGATCGTACTGAACCAACCCGCACAGACGATGGCGTCGGGAACTGCGACGGCATCGGGGCGCAGTTCCGACACAGCAAGCGTCACTGCCCCCATTCCCCCGGATCCACCCAGGATCCACGCAAACAGGGTACCGAGGCCCACCAACATGAGAATTCCCTGGGCGGCGTCGGTCCAGGCCACTGCGCGCATGCCGCCACGGGTTTCATAGAACAGGATGAAACCCGCGAGTCCGACGACACCGACCTCGTACGGGACGGCCTCACCCGTCACTACACTCGCGACGTGTCCCATCGCCTTGAGCTGCGCGAGCAAAAAATTCATCAGCGCGATGGACATCAAGCTGCCCACGGCCAATACCAGCGCACGCTCTCCCCGGGCGTTTCCTCCGGTACCAAAGCGGTGGCGGATCCAGTCGCCCGGAGTGACAAAACCGTGAGTGGTAGCCGCCGGTCGCAGCTTGGGCGCCAGCAAATGAAACACGACGATGATCGACATCATGAAGCCCGTCGACATGATGAACGAATAACCGCTCGCATAGGCGCGCCCGGGATACCCGAGCAGCGAATTGCCGCTGTACGCGGTGGCGTAGAGGGTGAGGAAAAGCACCATGGTTCCCAGATCGCGCCCGGCCAGGAAGTGGTCGCCGGGAGAGGCGTCCACACGAGCCCGACGCGCGACCTCCGCAATGCTGACCAGGACGACGAGATAGACCACGAGGGCCAGGGTTCCTAGTTCGCCAAAGCTCATGACGCGCCTCGGCTCGAAGACACGGCAGCGTTGTAGGCATGATTCTCTGCGCTGTTCGCGGAGTTGTCGCCGCTGTCTTCGACGGGATCCGATGTGTCTGAAATATCGGTCAACATCCACGCAATGGCGTTGAGGATTGCGACTCCGACGTAGCAGCCGACCGCCACGGCGACCCAATCGGGCAGTCCGAACACAATCTGCAGGGGTGCATCGGCATCGCGATACCACGGCACCGACACGAGGTACAGCAGCGCAATGATCGCGAGTAGAATGCGGCGCAAACGATTGCGGCCAGAGCGAACTCCGGGCGCGTCGCTGCCCAGCTGCGTTGCGGCGTGCACGGCGGGAGCGTCCGCCTCAGCTCCATCGTTCATGCGAGCAGGTTTAGCACTCTCGCGGGCAGTTGGCGGGAGCCTTTGCCTTGTTGGGTCGAGCCCGAGCGGGTCGTCGAGGATCGACCCCCGCTTCGTTCGGCGACTTCGATTTCAACACCATCTATTCCAGCAAACTCTCGAATTGAAACCGGAAGATCCTCGAGTTGGATACGCTTCCCATCGCCGAGTACGAAGCCACATTCCACGGCGTTTTGGAGTTCCCGCACGTTACCCGGCCAGGGATACCCGAGCAGAACCTCGAACACCGCCGGATCAAAGGTGATCCCCCTGCCCTCGGTGAGCACATCGCCAAAATGCTCGAGCAGGGACGGAATGTCCTCGGGATGTCTTCGCAGACTCGGAACGTCGAGGGAGATCACGCTCAGCCGGTCGCAGAGGTCCCGCCGAAAACGTCCCTTGGCCACGACATCGTCGAGTGCTTCGCCGGTCGTCGCAATCATGCGAACATCCACGCGTCGCGTTCCCCAGCGATCCCCGACCCGGTGGAATTCCCCGACGCTCAAAAACTCCTGAAGCTTGGGCTGAAACCCAGCGCCAATCTCGCTCACGTTCTCGAGCAGCAGCGTGCCGCGATGGGCGGCCTGCAGTAGTCCCTCTCGATCTCGTTCGGCGCCGACATACGCCCCGCGCTTCACGCCAAACAACTCCGCCTCGAGACGCTGGGCAGACATCGCGGCGCAGTCGAGCCTTACGAATGTCATTTCCGCACGAGACGAGAGTTCGTGAACGAGCCTCGCCATCGCGCGCCGACCGCAGCCCGGTTCTCCGCGAAACAACAGCGATGCTCGACTCTTTGCGGCCCTGCGAATCCTTGCGGTCAATTCACGCATCGTCGATCCATGATCCACGACGGCTGCGAAGGCCTCGTCTCGACTCAGTCGAGTGGCCAGTCGTATACTCGGACCAAGCGGTTCATCCCCATCGACCCTCGCGATCTGGGCGCGTGTCATCTGGCTCTCCCCCCAAGAACATCGTGCTCCACCCTCCGCCGGGTGTCATTCGGTGAAGTCCACCAGATTTGAATTCCTATCGAATGCGAGAAAGTAAAAAACCTCCGCTCGTACACGAGGTCAATTCCCGATTGCGGACGGCGCGCATTTGTCGAATGACTTTTTCGGGAAACTATCGAGCCGATGGCGCAGTTGCAACGATCCGTTTTATTTAGATCGGCTCGATGCAGGCCGGCTCATCGAACCGCGGGTTGTTCACCTTTGAACTCACGGCGAACGACTCGACCCAATCGACGGGGCACGGGGTCATGAGATCTGCAATCGACGCGCTGTCGCGGTTTTCCCGGTCCAACCAGCGCTTGTAATTCGACTTCGCCAGGATCACCGGCATGCGGGCATGGACTGGGGCCACCACCGCGTTGGCTTCGCTGGTGAGCAAAGCCACGGTTTCGAGGATCTCGCCCCCCTCCCCGCGCCAAAGCTCGAAGATGCCCGCGATCGCAAACAACTCGCGCTCTTGCATGCGAAAATAATACGCCTGCTTGGCCCCGCCCTTGCCGCGCCATTCATAGAAGCCACTCGCGGGCACCAGGCAGCGTCTGTGTGACATGGCCTTGCGAAAGGTCGGCTTGCTGGCGGCGGTTTCGCTGCGCGCATTGATCGGTGCGTGGGATGTCTTCGGGTCTTTGGCCCAGGCGGGAATCATGCCCCAACGCAGTGCGACGCACTCGCGGGCACCCGATTCCGCTTCGCGCACCACCGCGATCTCTTGACTCGGAGCGATGTTGAAGCGAGGTTCGAACCGCTCGACTTCGGAGACTTCAAAGTCCGCCGCGAGTGCTTCACTCGAACTCGTCAGGGTAAAACGTCCGCACACGATGGGCCCCTTCCCGCGAAACATGGTATTTCAACGGGGGCTAGAATAGCTCGCCCTTGATTCTCCACGCGCACGGCAGGAGCATTTTTCTGAATGACCTCTGAAACCGACCCTACCCAGGACGACTCCGGGGAAAATGCAGAGGACAAAGGTTCGCTTGCCAACCTGGCAACCCGAGGATCCATTGGCGGTGTTCTGATGGGCCTGGCGAATCTCGTTCCGGGCATCAGCGGCGGGACCATGCTGCTCGCTGCCGGAGTCTATCCTCACTTCATCTCCGCGATCGCCGAAGTAACGACGTTCAAGTTCCGTCCGCGGTCGATGGTGTTGCTCGGTACGATCGTGGTCTCTGCGGCCCTCGCGATCTTGTTGCTCGCGGGTCTGATGCGCAGCCTGGTGATCGAGCAGCGCTGGATCATGTACAGCATATTCATTGGACTGACCCTCGGCGGACTGCCCCTCGTGTGGCGCCTGGCGAAGCCCGCGACACCCGCTGTCTTCGCCGGAGCGATCGGTTCGTTTCTCTTCATGGTCGCCATGCAGTTGGGGTTGGGCACTGGCGGAAACGGCGGCGACGCGAGCAGCATGTTCTTGTTCCTCTCGGGCCTCGCGGGCGCGTCGGCCATGATCCTGCCCGGAGTCAGTGGCGGCTATTTGCTGCTGATCCTCGGACAATACGAATCAATCCTCGGCTCGATCGACACCCTCAAGCGAGGTCTGCTCGGCGGACCGGATATCGATTTGATTCTGGAATCCATGACGGTCGTGATCCCGGTGGGGATCGGCGTCGTGATCGGCATCGTCGGTGTATCGAATCTGCTTCGTTGGCTGCTCGACCGATACGCCAAGGCAACCCTCGGCGCGCTACTGGGCCTGTTGCTGGGTGCCGTCGTCGGTCTCTGGCCCTTTCAATACCCGGTCGAACCCGAAATCGGATCCCTGATCAAAGGCCGCATCGTCACTGTCGAATCCCGCGCGGAAATCGACCCCAAAGACTGGCCACTCCTTCGCTTCGACCCCAGCCAGGGTCAAGTTGCGGGATCCCTCGGACTCGCCATCGCGGGCCTCGCAGTCACCCTGGCCATCGCTCGCTTCGGCAACCGAGACTGATCCCGCCGCCTCGCCTCACGACCGTAGATCGAGCCCCTCGAATAGAGCTGGACTAAGAGGCAAGAGTGGCAATCCGAACTATCCGCACTTTGACGAAAAGCGGCTTCGCAGCCTCCGACATCCTGAGATCGTTCATTGCATCAACGGTCTTGAGACCCGCCATGCCACTCTCCTGTTACCTTTGTCTATTGATTGTCGTCAGTTGACTGACGTCGCTGGACGGTCAACGGATTGTGAATGATCGCCTCGTGATTGTCATGAACGCAGAGCGTCGATTGAGCGCTCTCGAACGCAGCGGTTCGACACCACAATTCGGCCGAGAGACAAGCCTGTTGCAGCCGGATGCGCGGGTCAGATCGAATGCCTTCCTCAGCAGCTCATCGCGGCTTTGCCTGCGTTGCGCATGCTCGTCTCACTCGAGTGCGGTCACATACGGCGCACCGGCTTCGTCGAACAGCGCGTAGACCACGACGTCCTGGGGCGCGAGGCGTGACGCACCTTCGTAGGCCAAGCGAAACGTGAAACCGCAGCGCGCAACGCCGTCGTTTCGGTGCTGACGCGCAAACTCGGCGCGCATGCGATTCTGCGCACCCTGATAGACGTAGTCTCCATCGATGAACACGATGAACCGTTCTGGAACGTAAAAGCGACCCTCGGACTTCACGAAGGCGTAGCCTTCGATGTCCACGAACCCGCCGGCGCCCTTCACAACCTCGAGGCGGCCTTGACTGCCATCCACTCGAACGGAGAGGCTAGCGCCGTCCGAGCGACGCAGCGCAACACCGGCATCAGATGTAACTTCGACGGTGTAACTCGGACGCTCGCCCGGCAGCAAGGCGGCAAAACGAAGCCCCTCGGCTGCCCCTTCGATCGCCAGGATCTCGAGACGATTCGATCCGGAGACGAGGGCAGTTTGTGGAATCAGCACCTCAAATCGCAGCTGCCCTGGTGAATCCCGAGAGGGGTCGACGAACGGAGTCGACGTAGCCCGCACGACTCCATTGAGAACAAACGCCAATGCCTCCGGCAAGTGAGCCTCCGAGCGAAGACTTCCCGTGATGTGAACCGGAAGAATCTCTCCCGACAAATCGACGGAGTCGAATGCTGTTGGATCATCGAGAAGTACTTCGGTCAGACTCGCCGGAATTTGCTCGGAGGTCATTTGATCGAGATGCCGGCCAACGATTTCCACATAGGGTCCAACGTCAAAGAACCCGTCCTGCTGTCCACCTGCAGAGGTCCGTCGCATCCTCGATGTCAGGGCCCGGGGCCAGTCGCTGAGCACGGCATCGAAATACAGGGACTTCGCGTAGCCGAATTTCAAGATCTCCTTTACTGGCCGTTCCTCGAGTGAGGCGTCGAGAGCCGACTGCCCGTCGACGTACCACGGGAGCTTCATTCCGATGAGATCTACGATCGTGGGAAGAACGTCGATGGTTTCGACGTTTCGATCACTTATCGTACCCCGGCGCTGGTGGGGTGCCTTGATGAAGAACGGGATCGCCATCAATTCGACGTGATTGCGTGGGGTCGCGCTGCGCCACGGTTCGCCCGGTTCGAAGCTCACCCCGTGATCGGACACCACGACGAGGAGGGTTTCGTCGTAGAGACTCTTCTGTTTCAGGTGCGCGACCAATTCGCCCAACAGTCGATCCGCGTACCCCACCTGCAACATATGTCTCTGCAAGCCGCGATGCGCAAATTCTGGTTCGGTCTTCCAAACGCCATTGCTTAGACCAAATGGGTAACGCACGACATCGGGCGCTCCGTAGCGCTGCCCACTCGGCAGGTGGTCCCAGGGCGAATGGGGGAAATTCACGTGTAGATAGCCGAGCGTCGCGCCCTCTGCGGCAGAGAAGGATCTGCTGAATTCTCTGAAAATCTCCGATAATTCGGTGCGGCCTGTGCGCTCGAGAAAGTTGGACCAACGATCATTGACTTGGGGCAATCTGCGAGTGAGCGGGGTTGGGAGTAGCGTGCGCAATCCGACCACCGTGCTGTCGGCGATCAGGACGATCGCGCGCTCCAGCAAAGGAACGCGAAGGGGACGGCACAACTCGGGTGGGCAGATCGAAGTCGAGGATTCCCGCGCTCGAATCTCGTGGGTCGGTGCGAAAAGAGTGAACAGATTTTCGGGATGGGAGTCGGCGTTCGCGAGTTGTTTCTGGTTTGCGCGACGCCCCGTCAGAATCGCAGGAATGGCAAGGGACGTTCCATCCGAGACGGCGGTGGCATTGCGGAACCAAATCGCATCACCGGCAAAATCCGCAAAGTTTGGTAGCCGTTGCGAATCGATGTGCCCAGACTCATTCACCAGGGAAAGCAAGGGTAGTTCGTCGAAGACCAGTATCAGTACCGATGTATCAGGCGCGCGAAACCCGTGCTGCGGAAGTGCAGTGGGGGGCGTCCAAACGAGGGTGGCCACCGGAGAAAAGCAAAGGAATAGAAGTGGAATACCAGGGGACAAGACCCCGATCACACTCGCGAAACCGCGAAGCATCTGATTCGTAAAGTAGACGACCGTGGCAATCCCGGCCGCCGCGATCTCCACCGCGATGACGACTGAGCCATTGATATCGAATAGACGCATGGACGCAAAGCCGACCGTGACACCAATCAGAACACCGGCGAGGCATGCGCGCGCAAGCGAGGCGGCACCCCCCCCCAGTACGCCCACGACGAGTGTTACGAGGAACAGGCCCGCGGGCAGTCCGAGGTAGACAAACGCGACGAACAAGAGGATTTCGCCTGGCAACGACCCGTGTGCGACGAAAAAGTCTGCCCCAGCACCCAACACGTCGAATAGCGGCTGCGCGATCGAGACGGCGCACAGGCCAACGAGTCGGACAAATCGCCAAAGCGATTCTTGCGGCCGGCGATCGGACATCATCAGACACTATCGCAATCGGAAATCCGATCGCCGGATATCACATCGACCACGAAGTTCCCGACCTTCTGACTGGTTTCCACATAGCGATAGGCCGCAACGATCTCGTCGAGCGCATAACGTCGGTTGATGACCGCTCGGTATTCTCCGGCCTCGATGCGCGCTTTCAAGAATTCGACGAAGGCCTTGCTCGCCCTGGGCAACGGAAAGATGACTCGGCCGCTGCCACAAATCGACGACCAGATCGCCAAGAGCGCGACCTGACCGCCGCAACCGGCCCGCCTCGCCTCACGACCGTGGATCGAGCCCCTCGAATAGAGCTGGACTAAAAGGAAAGCGTGGCAATCCGAACTATCCACTCCGTCACCGCTCGATGATGACCCGAGCCTCCTCGAGCGTTAGAAGATCTCCCCGTTGAGCAGCTCGTCCCGGCACTTCCCGTTGAACGACTCCACATAGCCGTTCTCCCAGGGGGATTTCCGGGCTCGATGAAGAGCGTGCTCACAGTGCCATTCAAGCTCGCCATGGGGGCAACTCTGGGGGCATCTGTGCCGAGTCCTATGAGGCTTCGCTACTGCTTACAGGCGCTTTACGGGGTCTATTCGACAGCGGGTCCCACCCCCACCAATCACCACCAATAGGAACTCCACTACCACAATCCCTCCCACCCATCATCCGCAACCAACCCGCAACCCCACTCCCAAAACCCGCGCCTCCAATTCACTTCCCCAACAGTCCCAAGACACCGAACGGCGCGACACATTTCTTGCAGAACTCTACAGCTCAACCAAGGCAACAGAGTTCATTTGCATGATCCATCCGCTGCTCACACCGCGTCTATATTGTCAGACCCACAATCAAAGACGGCTCCCGCCTATGCGAAGACGCGAGCCGCAACTGGTGCGAGATTTTCTGCGGCACCGCGCAATGCAGTTCTACCGCAGATGGGGCGTCGGCCTCGGATTCATCCTCGGCCTGGTGATTTCCCTGTGGCTCTGGCTTCCGGGGTTCTCTTCTTAACGCCCGCTAGGCCCGCTGACCAATTGCCACAGTTTCGGTGTCGCGACCGGATCGCAAAACTGTTCCGGGGAACTCGCCCGTGTGATTCGCGCCCTCGATGATCTCGACACCGTTCACAAACACGTGCTCGATCCCGATCGCGTCGGCGTACAGACGCCCCGCATTCTCCGGAAGATCGAATCGCGTATAGGTTTCACCGACACCGACCGTCTCGGGATCGAAAACGACCACGTCCGCATGCCAACCCTGCTCGAGGCGACCGCGCTCGATGAGACCGTAGAGCGCCGCAGGCACCGAAGTGAGTTGCCGGATTGCTTCTTCGATTCCGATCACCCCCTGCTCTCGTACTCCGTTTCCGAGCACCTGGGTCGAGAACGCGAATGTGTCGATCATGTCGAGATGCGCACCAGCATCCGATGCACCGATGACACTGCGATCGTCCTGCCAGATCCGACCCCGCAGCGCCCAGGTCTCGGCGTCGTCCCCCGTCGAGGGCGGCATGAAGTAGGTCTGCAGATCGTCGGCAATCGCAATTTCGATCATCGTGTCGAAGTCGGACTTGCCAAGTTCCTTGGCGATGTCCCCGATCTTGCGTCCGGCGTACTGCTCGGTCTCCTTTGAAAAGACCTGGTCGACAGTCATGTTTGCCCAATTTGCAAAGAAGCGGAAGATTCCCGACTCCTCGGAGTGCGCGTCGGCGTCCATTGCCGCGCGCTTCG
Source organism: Myxococcales bacterium (assembly GCA_022563535.1). NCBI lineage: Bacteria > Pseudomonadati > Myxococcota > Myxococcia > Myxococcales > Myxococcales bacterium. Next base: position 76,172 of record JADFNE010000003.1, on the reverse strand, counting down.
CCGGATCCCGCAAGATCTCGATTCGCTCGGAAATGCTCAGCCGAAAAAACTCATCCCAGCGGTACAGCGCATCAAAAATAAAGCCCGCTTTCAGATTAATCCGCACGGTCATCGGTTGGGGCACCGTGAGCGCCAGCACTTCGGCTCCGCGCTCTCGGGCGTAGTCCGTAGCCGAGAGTTGCGCCTCGGCAAGCTCACTCCCTCCGGTCGCCGGTGCGAGCACGTTCCAATTGAGTGAGCGCTGTGCGGCGAGGGAAAGGTCCGTCATCAACTGCTTCTGTTCGTCGGTGAAGGCACCGATGCCGGGCAGAAACTCGAGCAGCGTCCCCGGGTAATCGCGTACGACCCGGGCCAGGGCAATCATCTCTTCGCGACTGGCGTGACGGGACGGAACGGGTTTGCCGTCGGCGTCGTTGTGGGTCGGAGAGATGGTCGACGAGAAGCCCATTCCCCCGGCCGCAAGCGATTCCCCCAGCAGCCGCTCCATTTCCGCGAGTTCGTCGGGGGTGGCCTTCTCCCCGACCGCGCGCTCGCCCATCACCACGCGACGCAAGGCCGAATGGCCGACCATGAAGCCCGCGTTGACCGCGAGTTTGTTGTCGAGCTTTGCGAGATATTCCTCAAACGAAGTCCAGTCCCAGGGAACGCCGTGTTGGAGTGCTTCGAGGGGCATGCCCTCGACCCGGGCCAGCATTCGCATCAGGTAGTCCCCGGCCTCGGGCGTCAGGGGTGCAATGCTGAAACCGCAATTCCCACCCATCACTGTGGTCACACCGTGATAAGGCGACGGGCTCAGGGTCCCATCCCAAAAGGCCTGGGCGTCGTAGTGGGTGTGGACGTCGATGAAACCGGGGGAAACCACTTTGCCCGAGGCGTCGATTGTCTTGCGCGCTTCACGATCTACCTCGCCGACCCCGACGATTCGACCATCGAGAATGCCGAGGTCACCGGGTCGAGCCGGGTCTCCACTCCCGTCGATCAGCGTTCCGCCCTTGATCAAGACATCCAACATTTCACAGTCCTCCATCAATGCCGCAGCGCGGTCGCGTCGCGGCTCGGAGCAGCAGCGCTGGGGACGGGGGCTCCGGAGACACAATCATGCCTCGCCGGGGAGTCGAGGTCAAAGTACGGATGGGTACACGCTGGCCCCTGCCCGGACACTGGCCGAGGGCCGTAGATCGCCCTACTCTGCGCTCCGGCCGCGCCAAGCTTGGCCTCTAGATCACGAAATTTTCGCGCAATACCCAGGAGCCTGGCCTCAATTCCCGGCGAGCGCGCTGAGCAACCGGAGTCGGCAACGTGTCCCCGAGCAATCCAAACGCGAGCAACGATCCCCGCCATCAATTTCACGAAATCACCGTCTATGACGTGATCCGAGAAACAGCCGATGCAAACTCCTTCATCTTCGAGATTCCGAGCAAACTGGAGGAACTGTTCCAGTACCAATCCGGTCAGTTCTTCACCTTCGAAATTCCCTGGGAGGGATTCCAGATCAAGCGCTGTTACTCCCTGTCGAGCGCCGCGAGTTGGGGAGAGAAACCGAAGGTTACGGTCAAGCGCGTCGACGACGGCCGCATGTCGAACTGGATGAATGAAAACCTGAAGTCGGGGGATCGAATCCGCGTGATGCCCGCCGCGGGCGCCTTCGTTCTCCACGACCGCCCGGGCCCTCAACGCCCCCTGATGCTGTTTGGCGGGGGCAGTGGCATTACGCCGGTGGTTTCCCTGCTCAAGCACGCACTGCGCAAAACCGAGCGCTCGGTCAAGTTGCTCTACGCGAACCGCGATGAGGAGTCGATCATTTTTCGCGCCGAACTCGAAGCCATCGAAGAACAATTCGGTACGCGTCTGCAAGTGATTCACCATCTCGATGCCGAGAGTGGGTTCTTGACTGCGAGCGGGATCGAGCAACACATCGAAGGTCGCCACGACTCGGACTTTTATATCTGCGGCCCGACCCCATTCATGGACGCGATCGAGGGCGTGCTCAAGAGTGCGCCGCTCACGGGTGGAGAGATCCACGTCGAACGCTTCATCTCGGCGGTAGACCCGGACCGCGAGCGCGAAAGCGTTGAAGAGCCCCTCGCCACGGGTGCTCCGAACAAGATCACGGTCCTGCTGAACGGGACCGCCCACAGCATCGAGTATCAGGAGGGCGAAACCATCCTGCAGGCGGCGCTGCGTGCCGAACTCGATGTCCCGTACTCGTGTCAAGACGGCTATTGCAGCTGCTGCATGGCCAAACTTCGCGAGGGTGAAGTATTCATGGCCACCCACGAGGCACTTACCGACGCAGAGATCAATGAGGGTTGGGTACTCACCTGTCAGGCCAAGCCCACGACCCAGGTCTGTGAGGTCGAGTACGAGGACTGAACGCCATGAATCGCATGCGCTTCGAGCGAGCGGTTGCTGAGATTGATCGCGTCAACGCCGACGATCCGCATCAGATCGAAGTGCGCGGTGTCGTTCGCCCCAAGGAACTAGGCCACGCCGACCTGGCCAGTGAGTGGGTCGCACGTCTCGACGAGCAGCCGAGTGAAGCCTTGCAACTCGCAGCCCGTGCCCACCATCTGCGCCGCTGGTCACTTCCGCGCAACGACTATCCAGAAGGGCGCAGCGGATATCTGGTGTGGCGGCAGGCGCTCAAGCAGCAACACGCAGACGAGACCGCGCATATTCTCGAGGCGTGTGGCTACGAAGCCTCTGTCATCGAAAGCGTCAGCCGAATCATCTTGCGCAAGAATCTGGTCCAGAACCCAGACGCCCAGACTCTCGAAGACGCTCTGTGTCTCGTGTTCTTCGAAACCCAGCTGGTCGAACTCGCCGGCAGACTCGACCCGGAGAAGATGCGAAACGTCGGCATCAAAACCCTGCGAAAGATGAGCTCGAGGGGGCGCGCACTCGCGTTGGAGTTGCCCCTCGACCCGCAGTATATTGAACTCTTGCGTGAGCTCGAGAAAGCGCTTTAGAAGTAGACTGAGTTCGATATGAGTTCGATAGAGGGAGCATCCATGGCCGACAAGATTGAACGAAGCGACGAAGAGTGGCGCAAGGAACTCAGCGGGGAAGAATTCGCCGTGTGTCGCATGAAGGGAACCGAGGCCGCATTTTCGGGTGAGCTTGTCGACAACAAGGCAGCCGGCAGATACTTGTGCCGCTGCTGTGATGGAGAACTCTTCGGATCGGAGGCCAAGTTCGACTCTGGAACCGGCTGGCCGAGTTTCTCGCAGCCCGACTCCGACGCGTGCATCACCGAAATCGAAGACATCAGCCACGGCATGCGCCGGGTCGAAGTCACCTGCAGCCGATGCGATTCCCATCTGGGACACGTGTTCCCAGACGGTCCCGACCCGACGGGCTTGCGCTATTGCATAAACTCCGTCTCGCTTAAATTTCGACCCGGAGAAGAGTGATGGCGTGCAACGCGGCAGCGAGGACGCTTCGATGAGCGATGCCCCCCCGATATTACTGGGCTCCACGCTGCCGGACGTCGACGTCTGGTCGGAGCGAGTCGTGGTTGCCCTGGGTCAGAACCCGAGCGCATTCACGGGTCCCGGAACCAACACCTATCTCATCGGAACGGGCAAACAACGGATCCTCCTCGACACGGGAGACGGTCGCGAAGCGTATCTGCCCATTCTCGAGCAGGCGCTCGAGCGTGCAGAATGCGAAGGCCTACAGGAGATCGTCCTCACTCACGGTCACCCGGATCACATTGGTGGCGTCGAGAGCATCCTGAAGCGCTTTGGCACCATGCAGGTCAGCAAACGCCCGTGGCCCGAAACCGACGCGCTCTATCCGTTCGAGATTACGCCAATTGACGACGGCTCGGTGATCAAGACGGAAGGTGCCACCCTGCGCGGGCTTCACACACCGGGACACTGCCCGGATCATCTATGCTTCGTGCTCGAAGAAGAGTCGGCCGTGTTTTCTGGCGACAACGTCCTGGGGATCGGCACCACCGTGATCCCGGCGGAGAGCGGCAGCCTCACTGACTACATGGAATCCCTTGGGCGACTGGAGAGCGAACCGCTAAAGCGGATCTATCCCGCTCACGGTCCCTGCATCGAGAATGGTCCGGCCAAGGTCCGCGAATATATCGAGCATCGACTCGCCCGGGAGGTGCAAATCCTGGCCGCCCTCGGAGCAGAGACACGCAAGGTGATCGAGATCGTTCGCACGATCTATGTCGGCTATCCGGAAACGCTCTTCCCCGCCGCGGGACAGTCCGTGACCGCACACCTCGTCAAGCTCGAAGCCGAAGGGCGCGTAAGTCGCCAAGAAGAAGCGGCAGCTAGCATCCTCGAAACTCATTGGCGGAAGATCTAGCGGCCTCAACCGTCCAATCTAGCTACGGCGGCGTCCCAGCCAATCCCCTGGCCGATCAGGTCGCGAAATTCGTTGACTTGACGCGCGCGCTTGAAGCCCACAGCTCCGGTGAGCTTGCCCTCGCGACCGAACAACACGAGGCAGCGCCCCGCTTCGAGGCTCCCGAGACCCACGCGCATTTTATCGCCCTCGCGCACCTCGCCCGCGATCTGAATGCGCAAGTCGAATTGATCCGTCCAGACATAGGGGACATGTTCAAAGGGCCCAACTTCCTCTCCGAGGAGTAGACGCCGCGCTGCGTGCACGCTCTGCTCGACGGCGTTCGTCCAGTGTTCGACCCGGGTCGCGAGCCCCGTGCGGGGATCGCGCCAGCGCGCGACGTCTCCGGCCACGACAACATCTGGAGCAGCGGCCGCGCAAAACTCGTCACACAAAACTCCATTGTCCAAGGCGAGCCCCGACCCCTCGAGCCACTCCGTCGCAGGAGTGGCTCCGATACCCACCACCACGACCTCCGCTTCAACGCGAGTGCCGTCCTCCAACTCGAGTGCCTCGACCCGCTCTTTGCCCACAAAACCTTTGACCCCGACACCGCATCGCACTTCGACTCCACGCTCGCGAAACACACCGGCTACGTGTTCCCCGAGAACGCACCCCAGACCCCGCACGAGTGGCGTGTCGAGAAATTCGACCACCGTCACTTCGAGACCGCGTTCGCGACAACTGGCCGCCACTTCCATGCCAATGAAACCGGCCCCGATCACGGCGACCCGAGGCTTAGATTCGAGGGCGTGACGCAAGGCTTCCGCGTCGGCCAGGGTGCGCAGAACAAAGATGCCCTCGAGATCCGGGGCATTCGGGAATTTGCGCGCCCGAGCTCCCGTCGCGATGATCAACCCGTCGTAGTCAAGGGTGTCTCCAGCTTCAAACACGAGTCGCCTGGCCCCTGGATCGAGCGCGGTCACGCGACGCGCGAGCATCCATTCAATTCCTTCGTCGTCGGCGAGTTCGTGGTGCAGAACGATCTTGTCCGCATCCCAGTCGCCCTTCAGAAACTGCTTCGAGAGTGGGGGACGGTCGTAGGGCATGCACGGTTCTTCGCCGATCGCACAGATTCGCCCCGGATAGCCTTCGCGCCGCAAAGCTTCGATGGCGCGCAGGCCCGCAAGCGAGGTGCCCACGACCGCGATGGTGCCAAATGATTTCAACGCGAATTTTCTCTTCGGCTAGTCAACAGTCGACTCCCGACCCTTCAAGGATCGACCTCCCCGGAGATGATTTGTTCCAGGCGATCGAGACCGTCGGTCAAACAGGCGGGACCGGGTTGCAAAATGATCTCGGGTGGCACTTCGAACAACCGGCGGGTTTGCAGCGCCGAAATACTTCCCATCGTCTTGCGCGCGCGAACCGATGCCACATCCAACGGTTTGCCACACCAACTGGCCAACATGATCTCGGGGTCCGCCGCAAGCACCTCTTTTTCGTCGACAAAGCGCTCCTTGGCGAGTTTGCCTTGGGCGCGTTCGCTGAAGATGTCCTTGCCTCCCGCAATTTCGATCAGTTCACTCACCCAGCGAATCCCGCAGATCATCGGGTCGTCCCACTCTTCGAAATAAACCCGGGGCCGATCGGCGCGCGCCTCAGCTCGTTCGTGTACAGCTTCCAAATGCGAGACGTACTGCGCAACCATCTGCTGGGCCGCCTTGCGACAATGCACCAGGCTGCCGAGATCGACGATGACGTCGAGGATTTCTTGAATGCTGCGCTGGTTGAAAATCAACACGGGCAAGTTGGCAGCGATCAAATCCCGGGCGAGGTCGGCCTGGATGTCCGAAAAGCCGATCACGAGGTCGGGACGCAGCGCCGCAATCTTGGACACGCTACCCCCGACGAAGGCCGAGACCACCGGCTTTTCGCGCTTGGCCTCGGGGGGACGCACGGTGTAGGCGCTGATGCCGACCACGCGATCGCCCTGTCCCAGGCTGTACAGGATTTCAGTCGGTTCCTCGGTCAAGCAGACAATGCGCTGAGGCCCGTTGGGTTGTCGATAAGACAGCATCGAATTCCTGTATCCCCCGCAACCCCGGTGATTCTCACAGGCCATCGCATGGATCCGTGCGACCGACGCCTGCGGTTGATAGATTGTGTCCGATGACCAGTCTACGAGAAGTTCCTCACGACAAAGTCAGCGACGAGCCTGTTTCCGACAGCGAGAATCCCCAGGGTGTCGACATGTGGATCATGCCCTACTTACGCGATTCGAGCCTGTGGCCGGTGCTGATCGTCCTAGTCGTGCATGTCGTGGCGTTCGTCGCTCCGGTGATGCTCTACGCAGTGCGGGATCGCCGTGCGGGTCCCATAGTCGCACTGGTCATCTTGGCGCTGTTGACGCTTCGCGGCTTTCGCTGGGAGATCCATTCGCGCAAAAAGTTCGGCGCTATTTCGTGGCTCATCGTCACCACCTGGATCGCGAGCTGCATCGCCGCCTACTGGGCCAATTTCTACGATTTCCTCTAGACCCCGGGAACTGCCACTCACAACCACCCCAGCGCTTCTTGCGCCCCGCAGACGACCTACTCGCATGCGTTCCGCGCACGTGCTGCCGGTCCAAACTTGTTTCCCGGCGTGAGCGGCGTTACACTCAGAGGTCGCTAGACCGCTGAAATTACTCATTTTTTGCCCAAGGCGGGCGCGGTGTTATCAATTCCGTGCTGGTTTTTGCCGATGAGTCGAGAGTACCCGGGTCGAGACACAATTGTTCGAGCCCACACGCGGACTACACACGAAGAACGATGGCTTGACGCGGACGCGATCGCGACGAGATCTACAACGATCTAGAGGACGGAGAACGAGACCATGGCCGACGAATCATCGAGCAGCAAAGTCAGCGCGCCCCTGGAATGGACCGCCCCGGCCGCCACTCAATCCTCAGACGAATCCGGCAACAACCAGGTCGTGTCCCTTACCCCGGCGGCTAAAACGGAAGTCCGGCGCCTGCTCATAGAAGAGGGAATGCCCGGTCTTCGCCTCGGCATCAAGGGCGGCGGGTGCTCCGGCTTGAGCTACTGCCTCGAATTCACCGAAGAACAAGAGGGCGATACGGTGATCGACTTCGCGAACTTCAAGGTATTCCTCGACCGCAAAAGCACGATCTATCTCAGCGGAATCACCCTCGACCACCAGAGCGGCCTCGAAGGCCGCGGATTCGTTTTCCAAAATCCACAAGCGTCGAACACCTGTGGGTGTGGGGAGAGCTTCTCGATCTGAGACGCTGGCAGTCCGCTGCGATCTGCCCGGGCCCAGAGCCCGCTCTCGCATCGTCAGGTCGCGGAACAACGCCATGATTCCTGAATCGAACACTCTTGAACTCGCCGGTGCCGTCCGGAAATCGGGCTTCTTTGCCCGGTTGGCTCGGGGAGAAGCCGGTGCCTGTGGACTCGCGAACCCCGGTGCCATCCTCGCTCGTGGCAAGGACGCTGCGAGTTTCCTCCACAGCCAGGTGACGAACGAAGTCGATGCCCTCGCAGCGGGCGAAGGCAATTTTTCTGCACGAGTGAATCGGCAGGGACAGTTGTTGCATTTTTTTTCGCTGCACCGGCTTCCGGCGAAGGCGGAAACTCCAGCGGCATTCCTGTTGATCCTCGAGCGCGAAGCCGTGCCGCAGCTGCTCGCGGCATTCGACGACTTCCTGTTCTCGGACGACGTGAGCTGCACGGATGTCTCGGACGACTACCAGTTCAGCACGCTGCAGGGCCCGGACGCCAGGCATGCGATCGAAGAGGCCTGCAAGGCAGATGGGTCTGTTGCCTGGGAAGGCTTCGAGTCGTACGGCATTCGCGAATTGGAATTCGCGCCCGACGAGCCCGGCCTTGTCATTTCTCGCTCGCTTACCGGTGACGCCGGCTATCTGATCGCCCTGCCCAAGAACCCCGCTTCGGCGGCCGAACGCGCTGAGGAGAGGTTGGAACGGGCCGCCCGGCAAGTCGGGTTCGAGGTGCTCGTCGAACCCGAACTTTCTCTGGTGTTGGAAATCATGCGCATTGAAGCGGGCCAGGTACGGGTCGGCCCCGACACTCGAGATCGCAAATGCATCCTGCCCGAAACCGGACTCGAACAACATGCGGTGAGTTACACCAAAGGGTGCTACCTGGGACAGGAAGTGATCGCTCGAGTGCGCACCTATGGCGCCCTGCCCTTTGGGCTGCGGGGACTCGTCTTCGAGTGTGCCCAGCAAGGAGATTGGTCCCAGCAAGCAGCGCTGCTCGAAAGCCTGCCCGACCCCGGTCAAGCTCTTCATGCGAGCGAGAACGAAAAGAGCATCGGCCAGATTGTTTCCCGCACACTCTCGCCGGTCCTCGGCTACCCGATCGCCTTTGCCTATCTGGACAAAGCCCACCGCACACCCGGAACCGAAATCGACATTCAGGGAAAGCAGGGCCCGATCGCAGCACGGGTCACGCTGTTGCCGTTTTACCATGCACCGGGTCGCGATGAGCGTGTGGCGTTCCTCTATGACCGCGCGATTCGCGTCTTCGCTCAGGGGGCGGAGGAGCAAGCGCTCTCGATTCTCGAAGATGCGCTGCAGCTCGATCCGGGTTTTTCAGACGGCTACGAGGCCGTCGGGGTAATCCTCGGACGCTCCCAGCGCTTTCACGAGGCCATCGACATTTTCAAGCGGCTCGAGGAATTGGCCCCCGAAGCGCCAATGGTGAATACCAATCTCTCGCTCTACTACATGAAGATCGGCGACAAGATTTCCGCGGAAAACGAGGCCGCCAAGGCGATGCAGAAGAGCTTGGCGTTGGGCACCGGAACTGGCATCACCAGCGACGAGATCGATGCGCAGGTGCAGCAGCAAGCGCTGAGTGACGCCAAGCGAAAACTGAGCATGTTCAGCCAGGTACTCGAAATCGATCCTGACGACCAGGTGGCGCTGTTTGGCAGTGGGAACGCGCTGTCGACCCTCGGCGAATGGGAACGCGCTGAGTCGCACTACGCCAAGGCGTGTGAGGTCGATGCCAAGAATTCTGCGGTCTATCTGGCGCGGGGCAAGGCCCTGGAGGCGCTGAACCGGCCGGCGGACGCCGAAGCCGTCTACCGCGACGGCATGGAAGTGGCGTCGCGCAAAGGCGATCTGATGCCGCTCAAGGAAATGGAGCACCGGGTGCTACTCTTGTCCGGAGCGAGCCAAAGCGCCAACGGGGGAGCAGCAACATGAATGTCATCGAACGCGTAAAGAATTTCCTGGGCGGCGACCCCGGCGACGATCGGGCCGCCGATTCCGAAAGCCAACCCGAAAGCGAAACCGCAACCAACACCGAAGCAAATGCCGAAAGTGACAGCGTGGAACAACCCCTCGAAATTCAGCTCAGCGATCCCGGCCCCGAAACCGACACCTGCAAGATCATCCTCAATCGCGATCTGTCGCCGGACAAGACCGAGTTCTTCGAGACGTACGGAGAAGCAGAGGGCTGGCCGATGGTTCAGCGGATCATGCGCGTGGCCGGAGTTCATTCGGTGATCGTAAAGGGCAACATGTTGATCGTGGCCAAGCACGCCGGGGCCGAATGGCCCAAGCTGTTGCAACCGATTGAAGACGCAATTCGCAGCGGACTCGATCCGACAGTCGATGACGTCGCTTCGCCGGTAGACGCGATCGCCGCAGCCGCTGCGGGCACGGGCCCCGAAGACGAACTGCGCAACCGCGTCCAGGCAATCCTCGACAGCGAAATCAATCCCTCGGTCGCCAGTCACGGCGGCTACATCTCACTACTCGATGTACAGGGCACTCGCATCTTCCTGCACATGGGAGGTGGCTGCCAGGGTTGCGGCATGGCGAGCGCCACCCTGAGACAAGGCGTCGAAACCACATTGCGATCGCAAATTCCGGAGATCAGCGAGATCATGGACACCACCGATCACGCCGCTGGTGCGAACCCCTACTACGAATCGGGATTCTGAATTCGAGCTACTTCGTGAGTTCAGCCAACTGGTCGAGCGCGGGGAGCAATGCATCCGCTGCGACCGAAGGCGCCCCGAACAACACTCGCGATACCCCGGCTTCTTCACAGCGCTTCACGACCTCGGGGTCTGCCGGACAGAAGTAGATCGTGATTTCGAAACGCTCCACGTCGCGCCCCGCCTCTTCCAACTCCCGGTGCAGACGCGGAATCAGCAGCAGGGGATCGTCGTCTCCTGCGGCCATGAGCGGAATCCAACCGTCGCCGTAGCGAACCGCGCGCCGAATTGCGGCGGGCCCCGCGCCGCCGACATGAATGGGCGGATACGGGGACTGCACGGGCTTGGGCCAGGCGTGACAAGCACTGAAGTCGACGAAGTTGCCGTGGTACTCGGCTTGCTCTTCGGTCCAGAGTTGAATCATGGCTTCGACCTTTTCGCGCATGATGACGAACCGGTCGCGATGGGGGATGCCGTGATTTTCCATTTCGGGCTGGTTCCACCCGCCGCCGATGCCGAACAGAAAACGCCCCCCAGAGTAGAGATCGAGGCTCGCCACCTGCTTTGCGGTCTGAAATACGTCGCGCTGGGGAACCAGGCAGATTCCGCTGCCGAGTTTCAGCGTGGTCGTGGTCGCCGCAGCAAAGCTCAGCGCAACGAACGGATCCGAGACCGCGTAGTACTCACGGGGCAGACCCGCCTCGTCGCCCGCAGGGGGTCCCGGGGTGATGGGGCCGAGTGGCATGTGAGAGTGCTCAGCAAACCAGACAGACTCGAACCCCCGCGCCTCGGCGGCGGCGGCGAATTCACCTGGATGCATCGAGATGTCGGTCGGAAAGTAGGTCAGTCCGTATTCCATGCCGGAATTCTACCACCTGCGCCGCCTGACGGAGAGCCCCAGACAAACCCAATGAGGGCTAGACTGGCCCCACCATGCCGAGTGACTCGCAGTTCGTGGTCAATGCGAACGACGCAAACTTTGAAGAAGTTGCGATCCGCGGTTCGACGCAGCAACCCGTGGTGGTCGACTTCTGGGCAGAGTGGTGTGGACCGTGTCGCGCCCTCGGTCCGCTGCTCGAGTCGCTTGCAGAGGAATTTGCCGGCGCCTTCCTGCTGGTCAAGGTCGACACCGAAACCGCTCCAGAGGCTTCGCAACGGTTCAATGTGCGGAGCATCCCGGCCGTCGTCGGTATTGCGGATGGAAAAATCGTCGCCGAGTTCGTCGGCGCACAACCCGAGGCCTCGGTGCGCGAGTTCCTGGCCAAGTTGATCCCGCCCCCCGCCGAAGCCCAACCCACAGACAAAACCGACGCCCCGGACGGTCCCGCAGCCCAACTGCAGCTAGGCGCAGACCTCGCGTCGCGCAACCAGCACGAAGATGCGCTCGAGATCTATCTCGAGGTCGTGAAGGCATCACCCGACTTCGAGGATGAGGCAGCGCGTCGCGCCATGCTCGAGTTGTTCGACGTGCTGGGTTCAGACCACGATGTAACGCGAGCCTTTCGAGCCAAACTCGCCCGACTGCTCTACCGCTGACACGCTGACAAAGAAAAACTGAACATGTCGGCCCTCTTCATCGCGTGGAACGGAAATGAAACATGGTGAACATCAACGGGATCGCTCACGTCCAGTTGAGCGTGAGCGACATGAGCCGCTCAGTTCCTTTCTACAGGCGGCTGTTGAACTCCATGAGCCTGCAAACCATCATGGATGAGGACGACTTCCTCTATTGCGTGGGTGGCAGAACAGGGGTGGCGATTGCACCGGTAGCGCCCGAATTCGAGGACTCCGCATTCGATCAGCGCCGCGTGGGCCTGCATCATGTGTGCTTTCGCGCGCGCTCTCGAGAAGACGTCGATGCCATTCACGCGGTGGCGCTGGAAATCGGAGCCAAGATCGTTCATCCACCAGAAGACGGCAGGTTTGCGCCGGGTTACTACTCCGTGCTGTTCGAGGATCCCGATGGGATTCGCATCGAAGCCAACTTTGTGCCCGGCAAGGGCCACCTCGAGGAAGGCGTCGAACTTCCCCTGAAGGTGCGTGGTGGCGGCTGATGGGGATTCGTGGCTGGCGAGTGCGAGCGCTTGAATTGAAGGATTTAGTCGGCTAAACGCTCCCAATGGCAGCAACCGCTTCCCTATCCCGCTTTGACGCAAACGAAAAAAGAGTGCTCGCCTTCACCGGTGCGGCGCATGCCCTCACCCACTACGTCGAACTTGCGTACCCCACCCTTGCCGTGGTGTTTGCGGTAGAAATCGGTCTCCCGATCGAAGAAGTCCTCGGCTGGAGCCTGATCGGGTACATGCTGCTCGGCTTTGGAGCCCTTCCCGCCGGCTACCTGGCCGACCGCTTTGGCGGCCGGGTGCTCGTGACAACCGGGTTGTTGCTTTCAGGGGGCGCGATGTTCGCGGCGGGCTTCGTAACACCGGGTTGGCCAATCGTCGTGTGTCTGGCATTTGCGGGACTCGGCGCCAGCACATACCACCCCGCCGGAATGGGTCTGATATCGCGAAGCATCTCGGCGCGGGGCACCGCACTGGGCATCAACGGTATTTTTGGAAACATCGGGATCGTGCTCGGTCCGGCCGTCACGGGCTATCTCGCATTGACATTCGGAAGCCAAACGACCTTCGTCGTGACGGGCATTGGAATCCTGATGGTCGCACTCGCCACCGGAGCCCTGCGCTTCGAAGAACCCCCACCGGGGGCGCAACAAGAAGCCGTACACACCGGTGCCCCAGTACCTCGCCTGCTCATCGCGAGTTTCGTGATCCTCTGCGCAGCCGCGCTGCTCGCGGGTTTCAGCTACCGAGCCAACTCGGTGGCCCAACCGGCCCTATTTTCCGAACGCATCCATTTTCTGAATTTTGGCTTCGCTACTTCGCTCGCCATGTGTGCAGGGATCGGAGGGCAATACATCGGCGGCCGGATCGCAGACCGTTTCCCCTTGCCGACCTCCTACCTGCTGTTTCACGCTGCGAGTCTACCGGCGGTCCTCTTGATCCCGTACTCGTCCGAGTACGCGCTGTTCGCGGCAGCGGCGCTGTTTGCCTTCTTCGCGCTGGGCATGCAGCCGATCGAGAACAGCTTGTTTGCTCAATTGACGCCGGAGCGCTGGAGGTCCACAGCCTACGGGCTCAAGTTTACGTTGACGTTTGGAATTGGTGCGAGTGCGGTCGCGGTCGTCGAGATTGTGGCGCCCAGTCAGGGGTTCGTCGGGGTGTACCACGTGCTGGCGTTTGTGGTGGGGGCGATCGTCGCGGCTTGTTCTACGCTGGTCTGGATTCAAAGAATCGGGCAAACTGGTTGGGTCGACTCCAGACCTGCAGCAAATTCGTGATGACCCTGAGCTGGGGCTAGGGGCCGGGGAGAGAACCACTGCCGAACCACCCAACACGACCCGAGATCCGTTTACTCGACGGCAATTTCTATGGCGGCGATCCTATCGAGTCGTACCGCTGGATGCGCGAGCATGCGCCCGTCTACTATGACGAGGAAGCCAAGGTCTGGGGCGTCACCCTGCACGAAGATATTCTCTCGATTTCAAAAGATTCCGAGACCTTCTGTTCGGCTGAGGGTTCGCGCCCAGAAAGCGCTTCGTGGGTCCCCTCGATGATCAACATGGACGACCCCGCTCACCGCCTGCGACGCGCCATCGTCAATCGCGGCTTTACCCCGCGACGGGTGGAGGATCACGAGCCCAAGATCCGAAAGATCTGCAACGAGTTGGTCGATCACGTCGCCGCGCGCGGTGAGTGCGACTTTGTGCGCGACCTCGCCGCACCCCTGCCGATGATCGTGATCGGGGACATGTTGGGGGTGCTGCCCGAAGATCGCGATCGCCTGTTGCGATGGAGCGACGAGATGCTCGGCGCCACTTCGGCTACTGCCGGGCCGGATGCCCTGAGGCTCGCCGTCCAGGCCGGCAGCGAGTACGCCGCGTATACCCTCGACGTCATCGCCAAGCGTCGCGCCGACCCGGAGATCGACGATTTGATCGGGCTGCTGGTCAACTCGGAAATCGAAGGCGAGAGCCTCGATGAAGAAGCACTGATCCACGAAAGCCTTTTGATCCTGGTTGGCGGCGACGAAACAACCCGGCACGTGATCACCGGGGGCATGCTCGCATTGATGCAACATCCCGATCAGCGCCAGATGCTGCTCGACGATCCGTCGAAGATCCCGACCGCCGTTGAGGAGATGCTGCGCTGGGTCAGCCCCATCAAGAACATGAATCGCACAGCGACCCGGGACGTAGAACTCCGCGGTCAGAACATTCGCAAAGGCGACAAAGTGTTGCTGCTCTACCACTCGGCCAATCGTGACGAGCGGGTGTTCGCGGATCCGGATCGCTTCGACATCGAGCGCGTGCCGAACGAGCATGTCGCCTTTGGCGGGTACGGCAAACACTTCTGCCTGGGCTCGAGTCTGGCCAGGCTCGAGCTTCGGTTGTTCTTTGAGGAAGTCTTGCCCCGGCTGCCCGACCTCGAACTGGCAGAGGGGGCCAAGCTCGAGCTTCGACCCTCAAACTTCATCGCCGGTCTTGAAGAGATGCAGGTGCGGTTCGCGCCCAAGTCTTGAACCGGATCCTGGCATGGGTTCAGTCCGGGGCTGTGGTCTGGGTGTTCGCTGCTGATTTCGAATAGGCGCGACAGCGGGTGACGGGCAGCGGCGGATACGCCACCAGGGAATCGTCTTCAGCTGCTTTCTCACAGCGGTAGAAACCACTGCCCTTCGCGCTGGTGAGCCGACGCGCGTAGCGACACGTGAAGCACAATCCCACCTCGCGTTCGGATTGCGAGCCGTCTGCTGTGCGGCCTTCAGTCTTTTTACCATCGTTCGCCACGACAGCCCCCATTCCAAGTCCACCCTCCAACCTGTCCTCGCAATGCTTAACCCGCCGCTCGAGAGATCACAATTCTGCCAATCCGCTAAAGTCATCGCATGTCCCAGGCAGCACTCGTCCTCTGCGGCGGCTTTTCAGAACGGATGGGCCGCGACAAAGCCAGCCTGCCCTTCGGTGGTGTAACGCTGCTCGAACGAATCGTCGGCATCGTCGCGCCGTGCGTGGATGAAGTCTGGCTCGTCGCGCGACAGGGACAGGAAATTCCACCCAACCAGAAGCTGGGACTTCAAGTGGCCCGGGACCCCGCCGAAGGGCTAGGCCCCTTGGCAGGATTGACCGCCGGGCTGCGCGCCATCCCCGCCGAACGTGCGTTCGTTGTTTCGTGTGACCTTCCCCTACTTCAGGACAAGCTCATACGTGGTCTGTTCGATCTTGCAAAGGGTCTGCGCGCTGTAATTCCGACGATCGGCGGCCACTACGTTCCAACCTGCGCGGTCTACTCGAAATCCCTGGTCCCCGAACTAGAAGTGATGCTGGCGGCCGGAGAGCGGCGCCCGCGCGCAATTTTAGAGCTGCCGGGGGTGAGTGCGCTCAGTGAAGACGAAGTCAGGATCCACGACCCCGAGTTGCTGAGCTTTCGCGACTGCAACACCCCGGAGCGATACCGCGAAGCCCTCGAGTTGGCGGGATACGAACCCGAACGCTGAATCTTGTCAATTGCGCCAGAGTCAGCGAGCATATGCCCAGCACGTATCCGGTGGGCACCTCCCCCCCACAAATCAGCAGATCAATTGGGATTTACATTGAACAAGCAGGCCTTCTCGCTAATCGCCGGAGTTGTGTTTCTCGCGCTCAATCCAAGCGTTGCAACCGCGTTTGAGGTCCCCAAAACGGGATACTACGTTGGCCTCGGCCTGGATTTGGCAGAGGAGTCCTTCAAAAAGTACAACGACGGAAAAGGGTTCAAGACCGGAGTCGGTTTCATTTTGACCGGGGGTAACCGGTTCTATGCCAACGTCGCGATCGAGGGTTCGTGCGAGTATTTGAAGCACCTCAACTCCAAAGAAGAAGGCGACATCAGCATTCTGGCCTTCAACGCCAATTTCAAGGGATACCTTACGACCCTGCGGTTTCAGCCGTTTGTCTTGATCGGGATCGGGGTTACACGCTTCCATTTCAAGCCGCCGAGCGGGGGCAAAGAAAACAACGTCGGCCTCAGTGCGCACATCGGCGGGGGGTTCGACTACTATCTTTCGCCCGAGATTTCGGTCGGGATCACAGTGGCCTATGTCGGAACCACTGGGAGAATTAGTAAGCGCGAACACACGACGATCGGCCTCGGTGCACAGTACAGATTCTGACGTATCCCCTGAACTTTGATGCTAGGGTCTGGTCCCGATCCATTCTCATTTCCTGACGATAGAGTCCTCACTTCCATGAATCTTCTCCAAGAGCTAATCGAGCTTCAGGCAGAACGCGGCTTCCTTCCGGAAGCCACGCTGGAAGAGTTTTGTCAAACCCGTCGGATTCCCCGCGCCAAGGTCGAGGAACTTTGCTCGTTCTATCCCCATCTGCGTCGAAGCGAGCCGGCTCCCCACCGCGTCGCCGTTTGCCGCGATCTCGCATGTTATATGCGAGGAGGCGCCGATGCCCTCGAATCACTGCGGTCGCGCTGCGCAGCGCGGGGCGACGTGGAATTCGAAGCCGTCTCCTGCCTCGGTCGTTGCGACAACGCGCCGGCCTGCAGCGTCGACGACGTTCCCATGAATGCGTCCCAGGCGCTGGAAGCACTCGCCCACGAGTCCATCGAGTCGCAGGCAGAACCTGCATCGACTGCGACCTGGCGATGCGATCCATATGCCGGTACCGACGCCAACCCACCCTACGATCTGCTGCGCAGAACCCTCGCCGCGCCAGATGCTTCGAGCCAACTCATCGAAACCCTCAGCCAGTCCGATCTCCGGGGGATGGGCGGTGCGGGATTTCCCACGGGCCGAAAGTGGGGGTTGGTTGCAGACCAGCCCGCAACGCCCCGCTATGTCATCTGCAATGCGGACGAGAGCGAGCCCGGGACGTTCAAAGACCGGGTCCTGCTGCACGACGTGCCCCACCTGGTGATCGAAGGCATGGTGCTCGCCGGCCTTGCAATCGACAGCCACGAGGCGTGGATCTATATCCGCCACGAATACGAACCCGAACTCGGCAGGGTGCGCCAGGCACTCGACGAAGCGCGACGTCTTGGCGCCTTGGGCGAGAACATCTTCGGAAGCGGGTTCGATTTTGACATCCAGGTCTTCGTTTCACCGGGCGGATACATCCTGGGTGAGGAGACCGCCCTGCTCGAAGCGCTCGAAGGTCGTCGCGGTGAACCGCGCAACAAGCCCCCCTACCCCGGTGTCGAAGGGCTGCACGGGAAACCGACTCTGATCAACAACGTCGAAACCTTCGCGTTGGTTCCGCATGTAATCGAGACCGGGCGTGCCGACCTCAAGTTCTTTTCGATCAGCGGTGACGTGGCGCAGCCGGGGGTATTCGAGGTTGACGTCGGAACGACCCTGCGCGAGTTGGTCGACCTCGCCGGTGGCATGGCGGACGGAGACGAACTCCTGGCCTTCCAACCCGGCGGAGCCAGCACCGGGTTTCTCTCCGCAGAGCACATCGACATCCCGATGACCTTTGAGGCGCTCAGAGAGGTGGGGAGCGCGCTGGGATCTGGGGCGGTCATCGCGATTCGAGAGGGACGTGATCTCGTCGAACTCGCGGGCAACTTGACCGCCTTCTTCCGCAACGAATCCTGCGGCAAGTGTGTGCCGTGCCGGATCGGAACCGAAAAGGCCGTGAAGCTGATTCAGATCGGCGATGAAACGGCGCTGGCCAGCATTCCGGCACTGCACGAGATCTTGCAAGAGACCTCGATCTGCGGACTCGGACAAGCCGCTCTAAACTCCATTTCAAGTGTGTTGGAGAACTTTCCCAGCTCGCTGGCCGCGGGGCACAAACCATCGTGACTCCCTCTGAACAAAACATCACACTGACGATCAACGGTGAACCCGTCGAGGTTGTCCAGGGAACCTCGCTCTGGGACGCCGCGCTACAAGCGGGACACTCCATCCCGACTCTCTGCCACGACCCGAAGCTGCGACCCGTTGGGGTCTGCCGGATGTGTGTCGTTCAGGTCGAGGGCGAACGGGTGATGACGGCGTCCTGTGTGCGAGAAGCCCAGGCGGGCATGGTCGTCCATACCGACAGCGAAAAGATCGAGCGCTGCCGTCGCGGCTTGACCGGAATGCTGCTCGCCGAACAACCCGAACGTTCGGCCCGGGAAGACTCAACCGGCGATGACGCCCTGTTCGCGCTCGCGCGAGAGCAAGGTGCTGAACGAACTACCGCCGACGGAGCGATGCGACCGCAGGATGATTCCTCCCCGGTCATCGCCGTCGACCACCAGGCCTGCATTCTCTGTGATCGCTGCATTCGCGCTTGCAACGAAGTGCAACACAACGACGTGATGGGACGCACCGGAAAGGGCTATGAGGCCCGGATCAGCTTTGACTTCGATCAACCGATGGGAACCTCGAGTTGTGTGAGCTGCGGCGAATGTGCCGCAGCGTGTCCCACCGGAGCCCTTGTCGACAAGCTGGACAGCGAACAGCACGCAGAACCTGCAGTCGAGACCAAGACGAAGCGCAAACCGCTAGAAGCACTGGCCAAGGTGGATTCCGTTTGTCCCTACTGCGGGGTGGGCTGCGCGATTCGTTATCACGCCAACCCACAGAAGAACCGTATCCGCTTTGCCGAGGGTCGCGAAAGCCCGGGCAGCCACGGTCGGCTCTGCGTAAAGGGCCGCTATGGCTTCGACTACACGTCCCATGCAGATCGGCTTACCACTCCGCTAATTCGCATCGACTATCCAAAGCGGCCACTTTCGAGCGAGGTTCAGAGTTCGAAACGGCGGCGGCGCAAGCCCGGCGGCCTGGTGAACATGAACGATGTGATGCCCGCATTTCGCGAGGCGACTTGGGATGAGGCTCTCGATCTCGCGGCAGAGCGTTTGCTCGATATCCGCAAGAACTACGGGAGTGGTGCCTTGGCGGGCTTCGGTTCGGCCAAATGCAGCAACGAGGAAGCGTATCTTTTCCAAAAGCTGGTGCGCACGGCCTTTGGCACCAACAACGTCGACCATTGCACCCGGCTGTGTCACGCGTCTTCGGTGACTGCGCTGATCCAGATGATTGGCTCCGCCGCAGTCACGACGACCTTCGGCGATGTCGAAAATTCAGACTTTGCAATCGTCGCCGGCTGCAATCCGACCGCGAACCATCCCGTGGCCGCGACCTTCTTCAAGGACGCCGCGGCCAAGGGGACCAAGCTACTCGTGGTCAACCCCCTCGACATTCCGATCGCCGATCACGCCTGGCGCTTCTGCCAGATTCGGCCGGGTAGCGATGTCGCGTTCTTCAACGCCATGATGCACGTCGTAATCGCCGAAGACCTGCTCGATCGCGACTACATCGAACAGCACACCCGAGAGTTCGACACGGTCGCCAAGACGGTTGAATCCTATACCCCGGAGCTCGTGGCCGGGATCTGCGGGATTGACGCGGAAACCATTCGGGAAGTCTCGAGGGAATACGGCCGCGCCCGGGCCGCGATCACCTTTTGGGGCATGGGGATGAGCCAGCACGTGCACGGCACCGACAACTGCCGCTGCCTCATTTCGCTGTGCTTGATGACCGGCAATATCGGACGCCCCGGCACCGGCCTGCATCCACTGCGCGGACAGAACAACGTCCAGGGCGCATCGGACGCTGGACTCATCCCGATGAGCTACCCCGATTACCAACCGGTATCTTCTCCCGAAGTACGCGCGCACTTCGAAGCGGCCTGGAACATCCCACTCGACCCCAAGCCCGGTTTGACCACGACCGAGATCATCGAAGCGGCTCACAGTGGAAGCGTTCGCGGGATGTACATCCTCGGCGAAAACCCGTTTTTGAGTGATCCCAATACCAACCACGTCCGGGAAAGTCTAGGCAACCTCGACTTCCTCGTGGTCCAGGACATCTTCTTCACCGAGACCGCAGAGTTTGCCGACGTCATCTTGCCCGCGTCGAGCGCACTCGAAAAATCCGGCAGCTTTACCAACACCGACCGTCGAGTTCAGCTCGGCAACCCCGTTCTCAGCCCACCGGGCGAAGCCCGAACCGACTGGCAAATCATCTGCGATCTTTCCACGCGCATGAACTACCCAATGGACTATGAAAGCCCGGCAGAAATTTTCGACGAGTTCGTTTCACTGACCAAGAACTACCAGGGTCTCGCCCATCACAACCTCGGCGCGACGGGCAAGCTCTATCCCTGCCCCAACCCCGAGACCTCCGACGGAACCGTGGTGATGTTCGGCGACGGATTCCCCACCGAGGATGGGCGCGCACGGTTCGTCGCGGCCGAGCACACTGGGGCCGACGAATTGCCCGATCACGAATATCCCCTGATTCTCGTCACCGGCAGGGTGCTGGAACACTGGCACACCGGCGTCATGACCCGCCGCTCGAAGGCCCTGGACGCCATCGAACCCGATGCTTTCGTATCGATCCATCCGACCGACGCGAAGCAGCGGGAAATTGGCCCTGGGGATTGGGTCGAAGTGCGTTCGAGGCGGGGAGCGATTCGCCTCGAGACACGTGTCGAAACGTCGACGCAACCCGGCTCGATCTTCATTCCCTTCCACTATCGCGAAGCCGCTGCCAACATCTTGACGACGGACAAAGTCGATCCGGACGGGAAGATTCCCGAGTTCAAATTTTGTGCGGTCGAGATCGCGCTCGCGAGCGAAGACTAATTTCGCGAGCGAAAGAACCCAAAGGCACTCGTGTAGCCGTGGAGATAGGGTTTCCCCGCAATCGGACCGATTTCTCCATTACCGAAAAATCCCGCCACCGGGATCTCCCCGAGATGCCGACGCAGGGCATCGCTGTCGTGATTGGCGACGCCGTACATTCCGCGGCCGCGACCCATACACGAAAACAGTAACGAGCCGCTGACCGCAGGTCGTTCCTTGGCGTACTTCGAGAGTCTTTCATCGAGTTCATTCGAAGCCGACTCACCGTCGCGCAGGTGAAATTGCACTACCTGGTTTTCAACGAGTTCGGCACCGATCGAAAGCCCACCGTTCACGGGATCGGCGCCCAGCAGATTTCGCACCAGAAAATCGCCGGCCTCGACCGTAACCTTGTTGTGGTCCATCTGAATTCCGATGAACAGCGAGCCCCGGAACAGTGGGATGTCGGCTTCGGGTCCTTCGGCGGCAATTTCTTCGAGGACGTCGATCGGTCGGCGACCGTCGAGTTCGAGAATCTGGTTTCCCCGGAAAGCCGTAACGAACATGGGCGGACCCACAGCGCGACAGCCCTGGGACACGACCGATTCGAGCACGACATTTCCGCTCATCGCAATGCCAATGAAACCATCGCGATAGACCTTTTCGCCCAGGATGAGTTGATTTTCTCCAGGCTGACCGCCGCCGCTTGCGAGTCCCCCGACTTGTACGCTCTGGGGATAGCTGTGCGCGATTCCGCGCAGGATCGCTTCGGCGTCTCCGGAATAGGGATCGCCAAGCAGAAGCAGACCCGGGTCGTTGCAGTTCTCAACACCTACCCGCGCGCGCCACGCGTCGGTGTCGCTGCCCAACGCGTGCAGTTCTGGACCCGAGATGGCAAAAGGCGAGAGTGAGACATCCGGCAGCCGTGCCGCCGCCAGGGCTACCGCAGCACCTTCTTCCATCTCCCTGCCCGCCCCAATAACGCTCGCGGCGGTACAACCAAACAACAGCGCAGTTGGGAACTCGGCCGCAACCATGCACGCCACCTCGCTCGCGCGTTCGGCGTGTGAACCGGACACGAAAATCACCACCAAATCCGCCGGTTGCGAAGCGAGTTCGCGTCGAATCGCTTCGCTCGCCTCGCTCACGGCCGCCTGGCTATCGGACTGCAGCGAGATTCCTGACCCCCAGATCATCCAAACTTCTCCTCGGATCGTTACAGCCCGATCTCTGAAACTGCTGTTGCGCGAAAAATCTCAAAAGGGTGTAGCGATTTCGCCTCCGTCGAGCACAAGAAGCGTCTAGCACCCAAAAGCACCGAAAATCATCGAATATTGTTTACACAGCTTGCGACGCTGCGGGTCTACAATCGTAACAGGATCTGTAAATGATCCGAAAAAGGAGGGCCCCCATGACGAGCTTTACCCGCTTTACCAACGGCCAGTTCTCTTGGATCGACATCATGACACCGGATCTGCGAGCAAGTCGCAACTTCTACAGTGAGTTGTTCGATTGGGACATGGTCGATACTCCGGACGATCAAAGCGGAATCTATGTAGAGTTTCAGTTTGCGGGTCACTCCGTAGCGGGCATGTCGCAAATGCCGGTCGATCTCCGCAACAGCGGAATGCCCGCTGTCTGGTCAAGTTACATCAACGTCGATGATGTCGACGCCACCACGGACGAAGCCGAATTCCTGGGTGCGACCATCGAGCTGCCACCGATGCAAGTCATGGACGCCGGACGCATGGCGACCCTGATCGATCCTGTGGGCGCGCGGGTTTCGCTCTGGCAGCCCGGCGAACACATTGGTGCGGCGCAGGTGAACAATCCCACGTCGCTTTGTTGGAACGAACTCGTCACCCCGACCCCCGAAGAATCGCTTCGCTTTTACGGGGACTTGTTCGATTGGGAGTTTCGCCGATCCGATGAAGACGGTTCGGTTTACTACGAAATTTTCAATCAAGGCCGAGCAAACGGCGGCGTGATCGAAATGACGGAAGAATGGGGAGGCCTGTCGCCTCACTGGATGCCCTACATCTCGGTTTTCGACTGCGACGAGACCATCGAAAAGGCGATCAAGTTGGGAGGCGTCGTCGACATGGACCCGATCGATATCGCAGCCGGTCGCTTTTCCGTCGTCATCGACCCGCAGGGCGGAGCCATTACGGTGATGAAGCTCAGCGAACCGGACTGAAGTCCGAGCGCTCGGAGCTACGGTTCAGTTTTAGACGTCAAGGCTTGAAGGTTGGGTAGTAGGCCTCGCCACCACCCTGGGCTTTGACATCGTCGAGCCAACTGCCCTCATAATCCTCGGTGGGGCCTTGGGCGGGGTCCGCGATCGACCAGGCCTGACGCTTGTAGGTCCAGTTGCCGGGAACCAGGCGATGCGCTTCGCGCCAGTGCTGGATCGCATCCCGCTCATTGCCTCCACGGTACAAGTGCTGGCCGAGTTCAAAGCAGGCCGCCGCGCGAGCCGCATCCATATTGCGCGGCCCCGAGCGCTCGACGACCTCGGCCGGGGACCAGGCAAACTGGCTGTTCACACCCTTCTCAGCCCAATCGCGCAAGGCAGCCAGGTAGGTCTCGTGGTCGGTCTGGATTTTCTGGGCCTCGCGCAATACTTCTTGCAAGTGCGGGGGGATGTCGTCGGTAATTTTCATCGTGCGAATCGGACTTTCCCGGGTAAACGCAGCATCGCCAAGCCGCACCAACATACCCCGCTCGTCGACCCAGGCGGACATGGGTACGTTCACGAAGCCGAGTTTTTCGCCCAATACGTGGGCCGAGTCGATCAGCGAGGGATGGCTCGGCTTTGCGAGTTCGATCCATTCGCGGGCCACGGCGGCACCTTGGGTATCCATCGCAACCGTTACGATCTCCACGCCTTTGGGCCGGAGTTCTTCTGCGAGAGCCTGCCACCCGGGCAGGTCAGCTTTGCAGCCTCACCACGACGCCCAGCTGACGATCACGACCTTGCGCCCGCGCAGGGAAGAAATTGAAAAATCGTTTCCGTCGAGGTCGGGCAGAACAATTTCTGGACACGCGGCGCTCGTCAACAGGGGGCCACCCGACTCGGGGCCGACCGCGTAGAGACCGTGCGCTTCATCGTGCACGATGGGCATGCCCAGGGTCTCGCTCAATATCCGCACGTCGACGGTGTGCGCAGCGGAATCGATCGCCTGAAGCGGTACACAGCGATCGCCTTTGCAGGCGCCCTCTGGCTTGAGCGACCAGCCGGTCTGGGCTTCGAAGTCTGCCTTGGGAATCTCGAGGGACGGAATGATCATGGGTCGAGCATATCACGGGGAGTTCGCTTGGGTTAGAGTCGGAGCCCCAAACCGGAGGAAATCCATGGCACTCGAAACATCGACAGTCGAAATTCTCCTGAGCAGCGGCGGCACCATGGGGGGCTACCTGGCACGTCCCCAAGGCGACAAAACCCTGCCTGGCGTGTTGGTCTTCATGGAGATCTTCGGCATCAACGGACACATCCGCCAGATCACCGAACGCATTGCCCAAGAGGGCTACGTCGCCCTGGCCCCAGACTACTTTCACCGCACCGGCCCCGGCATCGAACTGGCCTACGACGAAGCCGGCATGAACGAGGGCATGGGGCATCTCGAGCAACTCCAGGCCGACTCGATGATCGAAGACGCCCGCGCCGCGATCGACTTCCTGCGAGGCACTTCCTTCGTCAAGGGGGAGAGCATCGGCGCCATTGGATTTTGTATCGGCGGGCACATGACCTACCTCACTGCATGCGAAACGGACATCAAGGCCGCCGCCGCTTATTATGGCGGCGGCATCGCGGCGCCGACGGGTCTCGGCGGGGGTCCGTCCACCGTTTCTCGCAGCGGCAAGATTCAAGGACAATTGATCTGCTACTTCGGCGGCAAAGACACCATGATTCCCTCGGATCAGGTCGACGCCATACGCGACGCTCTCGAGCAGACCGGCGGCAGTCACGAAGTCGTGGTCTATTCAGACGCGGATCACGGCTTCAATTGCGACCAACGTGATTCCTATCACGAAGCTTCGGCCAACGACGCTTGGTCCCGCACCTTGGCACTCTTCTCGAAATCGCTTTGACGGTTTCGGTGTGAGTTGATCTTCAGTTTCCACCTTTTACGGGGCTTGAAGGAGGAGGCTCGGCGGGTCTTGCCGTACTGGGCATGTTGCCAGATGGGCGGTTAGGGAAAAGGGCCGGTTTGGTAGTGCGGACGGGGTGGGCGTCGGCGAGGGGACTGGGTGGGGGAGAGTTCTTAGCCAGGTGTTGCGGAGAGGTCGATTAGGCCGCGTTTGCGCCAGCCTTTGCTGAGGAGCCAGCTCGCTGCCTTGGCGACTCCTACATCTTCCTGGCTGAATACCTTCACGCGCAAGCTTTCGGAGCTTGCGCGCCAACCGTCGAACTGGCTGCCCGAAGATGCTTCATCGATATTCACCGGCGGCGCATGACCGTTCCGCTGCTTGAAGTGCTTCCGAATATTGAGAAGCACGTAACGAAGCGCGTTGCGCACCTGCTGTGGCGAAGTGAGAAGCTGAACGTGATAACGGCCTGCGATCACCTGACCGGTTCGCTTAAAGACACGATTCACAGCCAGTGCAAACCGAGCCGCAATCGACTTCATGCCCCGGGAGAGAGCATCCTGAGACTCAGCCTCAACGATTATGTGAAGGTGAAGGTGAAGGTGAAGGTGAAGGTGATTGTGCTGGATGGAATACTCAACCAACCGAAAGTCGCCGCGCTCACACCCCTGGGCAAAGGTCTTCCGCACTTCCATCACGAGCGATCGTCGCCGAAGGTTCGAGAGCCCCTTTACAACACGCAACGTCACATGGGCGGGAGTGAGTTTCTGAAATCCAATTCGCTGTCGATGAGGCACCTGCCCCAGCCCAACCCGCTTGGCCCCAGCCCCTTTGCGCGGCCCACCATGTCCAGAGCTCATGCGCTTCTGCAAGACATAGTCAGCGAGTTCGAGCTGCTTGATTACTGCCATGTCTTAACAATAGCAGAATCATAGCCCTTATCAACCTAATAATGCGTCAGATATATAAAATAAACACAGCTACAGTTCGCGAACTTTTATTCACCCACTGTCCGCGCCACCGCCACACCCCGCACCAACCCACCACCCCTCAACTACCCTTCCCCTCATTGCCCAAATGGCAACAAGCTCAGTAGAGCAAGACCCCCGAGCCTCATTCCCAAAGCCTCGCAAGCAAACGCCCTCGCGACCAAACCCCCGCCAACCCCCTAAGCCGCCGCCCCGTTCTTTGCCTTTGGGAACGTCTGCAATCCGAGTCCGGCCAGTTCTTCCAGGATGCGTACGACCTGGCGGCTGTAGCCGAACTCGTTGTCGTACCAGACGTAGAGTACGCAGCTTTTGCCCATGCAGATTGTGCTCTTGGAGTCGACGATGGCGGCGTAGCGGCTTCCGACAAAATCGCTGGAGACGACCTCGTCCGAGTTGGTGTAGTCGATCTGGTTTACCAGATCGCCTTCGAGGGAATTCTTGAGCAGGTGGGCGTTGAGTTCCTCGACGGAGACTTCGGTGTCGAGGTCGAGTTTGAGGATCGCGAGGGATACGTTGGGCGTGGGGACGCGGACGGCATTTCCACTCAACTTTCCTTTGAGCTCGGGAATAGCCTTGCCGATGGCCTTCGCGGCGCCGGTCGAGGTAATGACCATGTTGAGGACGGCACTGCGTCCGCGCCTCGCCGTGGGGTGATAGTTGTCGATCAAGTTCTGGTCATTGGTGAAGGAGTGGCACGATTCGATGTGTCCGTGATCGATCCCATACGCCTTGTGGATGACGCTGAGGATGGGCACGATGGCATTGGTTGTGCAGCTGGCCGCGGAGAGCACAGGGCCCATCTGACAGATGCCCTTGTGATTGACGCCGTAGACGATGTTCGGGATGTCGTCCTTGCCGGGGGCGGTGAGCAACACAGACGAAATTCCAGGGGCCTTGAGATGTCGCTCCAGACCTTCGCGGGTCGTCCATTTCCCCGTGTTGTCGACCAGCAGCGCTTCGTCGATTCCGTACTTGTTGTAGTCCACGCTCTCCGGTGCGTCGGAGTAGATGATGTGGATCAAGTTGCCGTTGACGACCAATGCGTTCTCGGATTTGTCGAGCAGCACACTGCCCCGAAAATCGCCGTGTACGGAATCTCTTCGCAGCAAGCTGGCACGCTTTTCGAGATCGTCCTCAGAGCCTTTGCGCACCACGATGGCGGCGAGTCGCAAACTTTCTCCGCCACCGGTCTTGCCGACCAGAATACGCGCGACCAGACGACCGATGCGGCCAAATCCGTAGAGCACAACGTCTTTGGGTTTATCGAGCAGGGGTTTGCGACCGGTGTCGACCTCGGAAAGTTCATTGCCGACGAACTCGGCCGCGCTCTTTACTCCGCCCGTATTTCGCATGTGGGTAAGGAGGTTGCCGATGTCGATCCGCGCTGGCGCCAGGTCCATCGCACAAATTGCTTGCAGCAGTGGCAGCGAATCGGTCGTCTTGATTTCGCTGCCCTCAATCTGGCTGGCCGTCTGGTGGAAGTTCATGATTTCCACCGGGCCGCGATTCACCAGCGAGTTGCCGTAGCAGGTGATGATGACGCCGTGTTCGCGGTAGAGATTCCCGACCAACGGAAGCATTGCCTCCGCACACTGTTCGTTCTGCTTCCATTCGCGAAGGTAGGAATCTGCCTTTTTGTTCCGCATCTGCGTACGTTCCTTATCAAAATCAAAGCTGGGATCTGGACGGGAAATCGAGCCGTATCGGCCAGTCAATTGTCTAATTCGGTGCGCGCATTATAGAACTCGGTGCTCGCCCTGGGGAGACCAGTCAGGACTTCTCCCCTGGGGTATCGGCAAAATGGGGGGGAAAGCTAAGGCCGAAACGCCCCCGACCCAGATTGGGGACGGGGGCGAATTCGGTCTTTCACGGTAGTTCGCGACGGACTTAGCTCAGTAACTGCAGCGCCGACTGGGTCGAGATGTTGGCCTGCCCGAGAATCGAGACCCCCGCCTGTTGCAACACTTGGTTGCGGGTCAATTCGGCCGTTTCCGAGGCGAAATCCACGTCGCGAATCTGTGACTCGGCCGCCGCTGTGTTTTCGAGCGCTACTGCGAGTGATCGAATCGTCGACTCGAGCCGATTCTGCACCGAACCGAAACTCGCGCGCAATGAGGCGACGGTCGAAATTGCACTGTCGATGGTGTCGATCGCATCCGTCGCTCCGGTGGCCGACGACACACTGACGGTGGAGCCGATGCCAATCGCCGACGCCGTCGCCTCCACCCCACTCACCGAAATCGTATCGCTACTCGTTCCTTCACTTCCGATCTGGAATGTGATCGCCGAGGTGTTGTTCAACAAAGAGGTCCCGTTGAACTTGGTCACCGTGGCGATGCGGGTGATTTCTGATGCAAGGTCCCGAAACTCGCTCTCAATCGTGGAGCGCTCGCTACTACCCAGGGTGCCATTGGCCGACTGAATCGCGAGTTCGCGCATGCGAATGAGCAGGTTACTCGTTTCGTTGAGTGCGCCTTCAGCGATCTGCAGCAGCGAGATACCGTCGTTTGCGTTGCGAGACGCCTGGGCGAGCCCACGGATCTCAGCGCGAAAACTCTCGGAGATCGCAAGGCCCGCAGCATCATCCGCTGCACGGGTGATTCGCAGACCGGAAGACAACCGTTGCAGCGACTTCTGCAGTCGCTGCGTAGTATCCGCCAGGTTCCTCTGCGCGTTGATTGAACCAATGTTGGTGTTGACTCGAAGTCCCATACCGTTTGACCCTCCATGCGATTGGTCTTCCGCCCCGCACTTCCGTGGCAGGACGTAGTCGCGGTGTGCACCCTTCCAGACTCACCGCGTAAGTTTTCGCGTTTGTTTAAATGACGAACCCGAGACCTGCCCCGAGCTAGTCCTGTTAGTCAGCCATTCCGGACCTCCGAAGCGGCTGACATTCTCTAAAGCAAAGAGGATGCCAATTCATTCTCGAGCGAAATGGTTCGGGTTTTCACCATCGAGAACGTGCAGCTCGCATCGGAAACATCCGGAATGGGAGAGTCCCCGCAGATGCCGGGTGAGAATGAACTTCCACTGCGAGAAGCACGAAAAAGTGTTTCGGGATGAAACGCGATTGCAGATTGAAACGTCGCTTTGAAACGTTTGGGGCCTGGCCTCGCAATGCCCGGGAAAGCGACGGGCTAATCGGGCTTGGAGCAACCGAGCAGAAGGGGTGCACTCACGTTGCCCTTGCGGAGTACCGCGACCAGGAACCGTGCTTCCAGATTCTCGCTTGACATGAGCTCACGGTCGAGAGTCGCAAGTTGATCAAAGATCTTGCGATGTTCGAGTTCCTTGACTTTGAAGTTCGGGCCAAACTCGGGGCCGGCGAGGGATTCGATCAGGTTTCCCGCGGTGAGTTTGACTTCGAAATCGAAGCGGTCCTCGAGCAGTGCGACGATACGTTGGGTCGTCGAAGCGTCCTGTGATTCCCGGCGGTCGACGAATTCTTCTTCGAACGCGCCTTCGAGCTTGTTCTTTCGCTGCTTCTCGCTGAGTGCCCCGAAGATTCCGCCAATCGCGTCAAGGGCGGCCTGGGGCAGAGCCGTTGCGGTTCCGATCCGATCCGTCATCAAGAAGATCGCTCCGGCCTCGCAGCTCGCCTGAATCCTGTCGAGCAGCGCATCGGGATCCTTGGCCGAGCTGATCGATCCGTCCGCGATCACGAAGTCGCAGGCTGCGTCTGCAGGCCAGTTCTCGAGATCGCCGTCGAGGGTGTCGAACTTTTCTCCCAGTTCGAGCCCATTGACGAGCATGGTGCGCTGTTTCTTGAGTTTCTTGGGCTGGCTGTCGAGTATGTGAAACATGTAGTTCCCGACCTGCTTTTCTTTGAGCAGTGCCGCGACCCTTACTTCGATCTGGGTATCGCCTCCGCCGAGGCTCCAGATTTGAATCGTGTCGTCCGGGCGCGCCTTGCAGCAATCCTCGATCCATTTGTAGAAGAGCGTGTCCACCGAATTGATGGCTTCATCCGGGTGTTCTCGTTCGATCTCGGTGTCTCGCCAGTAGCGAAGCATGGGCGGGATCAGCGGGGGTACGTCCTTGAAGTAGAGTTGTGTTTCTTCTTCTTCCGTTGCGGATGCCGGTTCCGGGCTCGCGGCCGGGGGCGCGCTCTCGGTTGCGGCGTCGACTGTCGTAGTCGGGGTTTCCGCGGCGGGTTCCGCGATCGGCTCTTCGGCAACGGGTTCGGCTGCGCCCGGCGCCCCATCAGGGAGAGCGACTTCGACGGCAGCCGGGTCGGCCTGGAGAGTCTGGGCAGGCGCTGCAGCGGTTGCCGGAGCGGGAACCATCGAGGGCTGCAGGGCGGGGATACTCGCTACTTGGGGGTGGGGCAGGGCTTCTGCTCCAACCGCACCACTGGCGATCTGTTCCAGGCTGCGGAGTGTTTCCTGCAGGAAGGCGATGCGATCGTCGCGCAGGACGATCGCCTGTCGCGAGCTCTCGAGCATCGCGCGCTGAGTCTGGACTTCGCCTTCGAGCAAGGAGAGCTGTTCGTTCGATCGATCGAGCTCTTTACAGAATATGGCCAACTGCTGGTCGCGGTCTTCGATCCCGCGTTCGGCGATCGCAACATGGGCATCTCGCGAAGACATTTCACGATCGCGGCCAGCAAGGGTCGCGAGGGTCGTTTCGATCGTGCTCTGTGCTTCGGCGAGTTCGGCTTCGACGAGACTCACTCGGGCCAGGGCAGCACGATGGTCACCGCGCAGGGCCGTAATTTCGTCTTCACGCAATTCGAGGTCGACGCGCAGCGCATCACCGTGGGCACGTGCAAGCAAACCGGAAGAACGAAGTTCTTCTACCGTTTCGCGCGCCACCGCAAGCGCCGCTTGCAGGCCTTCGATCTCTGCGCGCAGCTCTTCGTTTTCGCCGCCCGGGCGATCATTTTCGTCGTCAGACGAAGTCATTTTCCCCTCATCAAGCCTCGAAAATACGATGGCCAGATCCCTGCTCCTAAAATTCGGCAAGCCCTCGGTGCGGCTTGAACCTCGATCACACTCGTCGTCATGGAAACGCACGCAAGAAGAACGAGAATCGAAGGACATCGAAATTACGCCCGATGAAGTTTCTCGTGATTTACTCGGAGACACTTCTCAGGGTATAGATCTAGAAATCCCTGCTGGGTCACCAAACACGTTTTGCATTTCATTTTGAACTCCACAGGTGTGCGCGGTGGGCCGATGGGTTGTGAAAACCACGATCGTTCAATCTGAAAGTTGCAATATGAAACGTGTCACCGTCATTAAGTGGGGATCTGCTCGGATGCAACACCGCGACGGCTCGTGCGTTGACACGAATCGCGTGACCGGGTTTCACGGGTGGAGAAAGCCATGACTGCGAGTCTCTATCAGATCGATCCAGCTACTGCGCTCGTCAGATCGGCGACTTCGTATACCACCGCGACCACAGCCTTTGGCCAGGGAACATCGGTCGCGGGTACGCTCGCCTCGCAGTTCATCAAACAGCAGGGTTCGCTGATCTACAGCCGCTACTCGACCAGCGATCGCGTGTTCATTCACCAGGGAATTCAGGACCGGGCCCAAACTCTCGAACGAGCCGCTCGAACCCTGTTCTCGCGCAATTACGGGGAGTCGGTGTTCGACCAACGTGAAGTCGTCGTTTCCAGTTCGAGTGCGGTGTCGGGTACCGCGGAGCGCCTCACTTCGCCCTTTACTTTCGGGATCGAAGTCGAGCAGCTCGCCCAGGCGCAAAAAGTCGTCTCCGACGATTTGAGCGATGCGGGGGATAGTTTCACGGACGGAACCGAAGCCTTTTCGTTGACCGTGGAGGGGACGACGTTTTCGTTTTCGATCACCGTCGATGCTTCCGACACCAACTACGACGTCCTCGGGAAGATTGCGGACGAGTTCAATGGGGCCAACAGCAGCGGCATCTACGCCGAAGTCGTGAGCGACAGCACGACCGGTGAGTCGTCATTGCAACTCATTGCGCACTCGACCGGAACGGATTCCGAGTTCACCCTGAGTGGCAGCATTCTATCCGGCATCAACCTCGAGGAGACGGTCTCGGTGGATACGGACGCGGGCACCGGTGGGCTCCAGGTCAGCGCTCAGGACGCCATCTATAATCTGGATTCGGGTTTCTCTGTGACTTCCCAGACCAACACCATCACCCTGTACGACGAAAGAATCGAACTGGTGCTCTCGGCAACGACGGGTGGCGAGGCGGTGACTGTCAGCATCGAACCCAATACCAGCGAGATCGAAGAGGATCTGGAAACCTTCATCACTGCCTACAACGACGCATTGAGTTTTGCCCTCGCGCTGCCGAGCGAAGCGACTACGACTTACGCTCTCGAACTCGCTGCCGCGGTGTCGCCCTTCGTGATCAGCCTGGAATCGATCGGGATTGAGCGCGATGGCGACGGCGAACTATCGATCGACAGCGACGAACTGGCCGAAGCGCTCACCGATGGCCGCTTCGCCCGGGCGAGTGCTTTGTTTATCGGTCCCGCCGGGCTGGCAACCACCACCGAGCGGGTGAGCCGAAACCTGCTCGACCAGGGGGGCAAGTTTCTCACCCAACCGGACAACCTCGTAGAACGCGTCTCCCTGCTCGCCATCAATCGCTACCAGAATCTCGGTCTGCTCGTCAATCTCATCGCTTGATTGAAGCCGTGTTCAGCCGAGAGTCCGGACGGTAGTATCCGCAGCATGCCAATGAGAGTCGATCGGGAAATCGACGGGGGGCGCTGGGGATGCATGAACATCAGGTCGAAATTGAAAAACTTCTCTACCACTACGCGGAGCAGATCGATCTAGGAAACTTCGAAGCCCTGGCCGATCTGTTCGAGCACGCCGTGATCACTTCGCCGGGGATCCCTCCCGGGCCCGGAGGGCGCGATGCGGCGCTCGAGGCCTACACCAGGTCGACCCGCCTGTACGAAGACGGCACGCCCCGAACCAAGCACGTGACCACGAACATCGTCGTCGAGGTCGACGAAGCGTCGGACACTGCGACCGCTCGGTCCTACTTCACGGTTTTCCAGGCCCTCGAGGACTTTCCATTGCAAGCCATCATCGCCGGTCGCTACCACGACAAGTTCGATCGAGTCGACGGACGCTGGCGTTTTTCCGAGCGCGTGATCATTCCAGAACTCATGGGAGATCTGAGTCGCCATCTTCTGATCGAAATCTGATCTGAGAGGAAGGCTCGCGTTTCGGAACGGGCGCCGATGTTTTGACACACAGATCCGTCACATATGGTCGGATGACGACGCCCCGTGGGGGAGCTGGCTCGATTTGTGGGCTATAGGCTCTCTCAGCGGTGTTTCGCCGGGTGCCTGACCAATTGATTTGACGCGGGGGTGACGAATTCAGATTACTCCGCCGCCGACTATTCTGATCACGGGAGAAAGTATTTCCCCTCCAACGTGCAATTCCGACTACATTATTGCCTACACATGGCAGCGCATAATCGTGCGCGACATGGGTAATGTGTGAATATGTAAAAGAAGACTTACGACGACTTAAGACGGCGAACGACGCTTTTAAGACGACGAAAGATTCGGAACGACGCAAGGAGAAAGTAGATTGGCTAAGGGCACCGTTAAGTGGTTCAGTGAACAAAAAGGCTACGGCTTCATTACTCCGGACGAAGGCGGCAAAGACCTCTTCGTGCATTTCTCGAGCATCATCGGGGATGGTTTTCGGAATCTCGAAGATGGCCAGCAAGTCGAATTTGAAGCAGCCGAAGGACAAAAGGGTCCCGAAGCGCAGAGCGTTCGACTGGTTTAGATCACAAAGCCGGTTTTGATGAAGCCCGTTCTTCAACCTGAAGAACGGGCTTTTCAGTTTCAGTCGATCCGGAGCAACAAAAAATAAGAAGTAAAAGCAAGAAATATGAATCCCGAATCGAGCAGGCGCATCGCGAAGAACGTCCTACCGGGAATTTTGGTGCTATTCGGCGTTGCCGGGATCGTTCTCGCGATCAGTTTCAAGAGCGAGCCGCAAACCAGCGCACCTGTCTTCGAACCTCCCGTCGTGCGCGTTCAAGAAATGCGTTCCCAGTCCTGGCAGTACGTGGTGCAGGCCTATGGCAGTGTCGCGCCGCGCAGCGAGAGCAATTTGATTCCCCAGGTCTCGGGTGCCGTGGTCTGGGTCTCGCCGTCCCTCGTCTCCGGGGGATTTTTCGAAGAGGGTGAAGCGCTTTTGCGCGTCGATCCGTCCGACTACGAGGTGAATCTCGAGATGGCATTGGCCGCAGTGGCCCGGGGCAAGAGCGAGCACGCTCGCGCGAACAAGGAACTCAAGCGCCAGCAGCGATTGGCCAGGAGCAGTGTCGCCAGCGATGCCGCCTACGACGACGCCGTCAACCGAGAAGTGGTTGCCGGCGCCGCCCTGCGCGAGTCTCGGGCGCGTTTGCTTCAGGCCGAGCGCGACTTGGAGCGAACGACCATCGTGGCGCCCTACGCGGGGCGCGTGCGTAGCGAAGAAGTCGACGTCGGCCAGTTCGTGAGTCGAGGGGATCTCCTCGCCAAGATCTACGCGGTGGACTTCGCCGAAGTGCGGCTACCGATTTCAGATGCTGAGCTTCAATATCTGGATCTCCCTTTGCATTTTCAAACTGACGATCAGGGTCCGCTGGTTCGACTGAGCGCTCGCTTTGCGGGCAAAGAACGCGAGTGGAGTGGCCGAGTGGTGCGGACCGAAGGAGAAATCGACGCAAAGAGTCGAATGATTCACGTCGTCGCACAGGTCGACGATCCATACCGGATGATGTCCGACGACGAATCTTCCGCGGCGCCTCTTGCAGTCGGCCTGTTCGTCGAGGCCCAGATCATGGGGCGTACCGTTTCCGAGGTCATGCTCGTGCCACGTCGCGCATTCCGGGGTGGCGATCGGGTGCTCGTGGTATCTCCCGACCTTCGCATGCGCTATCGCACGGTCGAAGTGCTGCGCTGGGAACGCGATGTTGCGATCGTCGGTTCCGGCTTGCGGGACGGCGAGCTGGTCTGCGTCTCGCTGATCCAGTCCGTGGTAGATGGAATGCGAGTGCGGGTTGCCGACGAACAAACGGATGTCGCAGCCGCGAGATTGAACCGGTGAACGGCATCATCACCTGGTTCGCCCGCAATCACGTGGCCGCCAACTTGTTGATGTTCGCGCTGATCGTGATCGGCCTGGCTTCCTTTCCCAGCATCGAACAGAAATCATTCCCAGACATAGAGATCGACATCATTCAGATCACCGTTCCCTACCTCGGTGCGGCGCCGGAGGAGGTGGAAAGCGGTGTCTGCATTCGGATCGAAGAGGCAATTCAAGGAATCAACGGAATTGAACTGATCAGATCCCTGGCCGCAGAGGGAGCGTGCACGGTTTCGGCGGAGTTGATCGAGGGTTATTCCAAAGCCCGAGCGCAGAGCGAAATCAAGAACGCGATCGACGCCATCGACAACTTTCCGGTCGAGACCGAGACCCCGATTGTGGCGCAGTACGAGTTGCGCAGGATGACGATTCAAGTCGCACTTGCAGGGGACACTGAAGAACGAACCCTGAAGGTGATCGGCCAGCGGGTCCGGGACGAGATTGCCGCGATCGACGGAATCACCCAGGTCGATCTCAGCAATGCGCGAGCCTACGAGATTTCGATCGAGGTGTCCGAGGTCAATCTGCGCCGCTATCAGCTGAGCTTCGACGAGGTCGTTCGCGCGGTGCGTCGTTCGTCGATCGATCTGCCCGGCGGTGCGCTCAAGACCAGCAAGGGCGAGATCTTGCTGCGCAGCCAGGGACAGGCGTATACCGGGCGGGACTTCGAGAAGGTCGTGATCCGAACCGGTGAAGATGGAACGCGTTTGCTGCTGGGTGAAGTTGCGACGGTGATCGATGGCTTCGAAGAAGACATCCGCTACGCGCGTTTCGATGGCAAGCCGGCCGTGATGATCCAGGTGTATCGCATCGGTAGTCAACGAGTTCTGGATTTGGTTCAAAAGGTTCGCAGCTACGCGGATACCACCCGTGCCTGGTTGCCGGAAGGCATCGAACTCACCGTGTGGCACGACCGTTCGACCAGTCTGCGCGACCGGCTCGATATCCTGACGCGAAACGGGCTGCAGGGCTTTGTGCTCGTCTTCTTGTTGCTGGCACTTTTCTTGCGCCTGCGACTCGCCTTCTGGGTCAGCGTCGGCGTGCCGCTTTCCTTTCTAGGCGCCTTGGCTCTGTTTCCCATAAGCGGAGTGTCGATCAACGTCATTTCGCTGTTTGCGTTCATCATGGTGTTGGGGTTGCTCGTCGACGATGCAATCGTCGTAGGGGAGAACGTGCACTCCCATCAGGAGCGCGCCGAAGATCCTCTCGAATCCGCAATCGCGGGTACCCGCGAAGTTTCGATCCCCGTAATTTTTGGCGTCCTGACTACGGTCGCCGCTTTCCTGCCGTTGATTGTGGCAGACGGCGTGATGGGACAGATCTTTTCAGACATCGGCAAGGTCGTCGTGTTCTGTCTGATCTTTTCGGTGATCGAGAGTCAGCTGATCCTGCCCGCTCATCTCGGTCGTTCGAGGCCTCAAACAGAACCCACCGACATGGGCCCATTGCAGCGGCGCTTCAAGAGCGTTCAGAAATACATGTCCGGGTCGCTGACCCGACTGGCCCGGCAGGGGTACCGCCCGCTGCTGGATCGGGCGATCGAATGGCGATACACGACCCTGGCCATCGGCGTGATGTTGCTCTTGTGGACGTACGCGATCCTCAGGAGCGGATTCCTTCCCACCTCTTTCATGCCGGTCGTCGAAGCCGACTATGTGACGGCGAGTCTCGAAATGCCTGTCGGTGTGCCGGTGGAGTCGACGGCGGAGGCGATCGCTCAACTCGAGGCATCGGCAGAATTGCTGCGAGTAGAACTCGCCCAGGAGTTTCCCGACGCAACCGAACCCGTCATCAAACACATCCTTGCTTCAGTGGGCGCGCATCCCATGGCAGCGAGTCGACACGGCGGGGGCAGGGGGCGTCGGTCATCGGGTGCGAGTCATATGGGTGAGGTGAGCATCGAGCTCCAGAGTTCGGAATCCCGGCCGATCGATGCGACCGAGATCGAAAGACGCTGGCGCAATTCGACGCCCAGAATTCCAGACGCAGTCGAGTTGACATTCTCCGCATCGCTGTTCGATGCGGGTGATCCCGTGGCGATTCGCTTGCAGTCCGCGAACGTGGACGATCTGCGCCTGGCCGCAGACGAGTTGAAGCACAGACTCGAGCAATACCCAGGGGTGATTGAGATCCGCGATTCGTTCCGCGGCGGAAAGGAAGAGATCAGGCTGTCGATCCTCCCCTCGGCCGAGCTTCTGGGCTTGAGCTTGCAGGATCTGGGGCGACAGGTGCGCCATGCATTTTACGGTGCTGAGGTCCAGCGCATTCAGCGCGGTCGCGATGAGCTGCGCGTGATGGTCCGCTATCCCGAGAGCGAGCGCCGTTCGTTGAGCGACCTCGCAGGGATGCGTATTCGCACGCCCGACGGCGACGAAGTTCCGTTCGATCGGGTGGCCCGAGCTGAGCACGGGACCGGCTACGCCTCGATCTGGCGCTCGAATCGCATGCGCGTCGTCAACGTCAACGCCGATGTCGACCGATCGATTGCAAATTCGAATGAGATCATGAACGACCTGCAGACGGGCTTCATGGATCAGCTGCTCGCGGCTCATCCCGGGCTGCAATACGAACTCCAGGGGGAGCAGCGCGAACAATCGAAAGTGCTCACCGGCCTGATGCGCGACTTCGGATTGGCCCTGGTGCTGATCTACGCGCTGCTGGCCATTCCGCTGCGTTCCTATTCACAGCCGCTGATCATCATGGCCGTCATCCCGTTCGGGTTGGTCGGCGCCATAGGCGGTCATGTCTTGATGGGCAAAGGTCTGAGCATGATGTCGGTATTTGGGGTCGTGGCCCTGGCTGGAGTGGTGGTCAATGCAAGCCTGGTCCTGGTCCACTACATCAATACGCGACGCGAACTCGGCCTGTCTCTGGCCACCGCGGTGAAGGATGCGGGGGTGGCTCGCTTCCGGCCCATCGTGCTGACATCGCTTACGACCTTTGTCGGCTTGACCCCCTTGCTGCTAGAAAGAAGCGTGTCCGCCCAATTTCTCATTCCGATGGCGATATCGCTCGCCTTTGGGGTGGCGTTTGCCACGGTGGTGACGCTCTTCCTCGTGCCGTGCGGCTACATCATTCTCGAAGACCTGAAGAAGTTGGCGCGGAAGGCAGCGGGTCGAGCTGATCCAACCGATTCGGATGGCGACCGGGCCGAAGTCGTTTCGATCGGCAGCTCGCGCGCAGTCCGCTGATTGCGCAAGAACGGAGACCCTGATCCAACACCGTCGAGATTGTTCGTCACCAGCGCGTTCGTTGCAATAGGATTGGCCGAGACCTCCAGCAGAATGCGGGGAAATGCTCTTTAACTCATTCAGCTTTCTCGTCTTCTTCGCCATCGCCCTGCTACTCCACCGGCTGCCATTGCCCTGGACGGTCAAGAAGTTCAATCTGGTCGCCGCGAGCTATCTCTTCTACGCGGCCTGGAACCCACCCTTCGTCCTCTTGTTGTGGATCTCTACCGTCGTCGACTGGGTTGTCGGTCGCCGGCTTCACGACGCCGAGGATACCCGCGTGCGGCGGCGCCTGCTGATGGTCAGTCTCGCCGTCAATCTCGGTCTGCTCGGATTTTTCAAGTACGCGAGTTTCGCACTCGAAAATTTCGTCTGGCTCGTGCAGCAGATGGGTTTCGATTTCCACCCGGCTGCCCCCGGCATCATTCTGCCCCTGGGTATATCGTTCTATACCTTTCAAACACTTTCGTACACGATTTCAATTTACCGCCGTGATCTTCGTCCCGCGGATTCCCTGGTGGACTTTGCGCTCTTCGTCACCTTCTTTCCCCAACTCGTGGCCGGACCGATCGTGCGGGCAAAGGACTTTATCTTCCAGCTCGCTTCACCTGTTCAGGCCGACGTGCGTCAATTCGGCTGGGGGCTCGCGTTGATGAACTTCGGCATCTTCGAGAAGGTCGTGTTGTCCGACACCCTGCTCGCACCGGTAGCCGACGAAGTTTTTGCTGCACCCCAGGCGGCGGGGACACTCGATGCCTGGATCGGCGCCCTCGCGTTTGCCGGCCAGATCTTCTTCGACTTCGGCGGCTACTCCTCCTGTGCCATCGGCGCGGCGCTCTGCCTCGGGTTCATCCTGCCCGAGAATTTCCGCAGTCCCTATGCCGCGGTCGGCTTCTCGGATTTCTGGCGACGCTGGCACATTTCACTTTCGACCTGGCTGCGTGACTACCTCTACATCTCCCTGGGCGGAAATCGTCGGGGCAGTGCCCGAACCTACTTCAACTTGGGCGCAACGATGTTGCTGGGAGGTCTGTGGCACGGGGCGTCGTGGAACTTCGTTTTGTGGGGCGGACTGCACGGTTTCTTTTTGATTCTCGAGCGGGCGCTGAAGTCTCTGTTGGGCGAACTCCGAATGATGCGGCTGGTACCGGTTCGTTTCGCCGCCGCCGTGGCGACCTTCCTGCTCGTGACGCTGAGCTGGGTGTTCTTTCGCGCAGAGACCCTTTCGGGCGCGATGAGTCTCGTGAGCACCATGCTGGGGGGCCTTCCCAGCCGGCAGCTTGCGCCCGAGCAGATCACGACGGTCTTGTCGGTGGTAGGCGTCATGCTGCTGTTTCAGCACGCGCTGCGCGATACGGATCTCGAACAGGCTTTCGCGCGGCTTCCCGCCCTCGTGAAGGGTCCCATACTCGCGTTTCCCATCTTGTGTTTGTTCGCCGTTCCCGGAGACAACCGTGCATTCATCTATTTCCAGTTCTGAGTCGACCCCGCGGTCGCTCTGGCCCGCGAGTTGGATGCTGGCCTTCGCGATCGTTGTGGCGTGCATCGGTTCTTGGGAGGCATTTTGGAGAGGCCACGATTTCATCCCCGCAGTCACCGACGATGTCGGCTTGTGGGCCCTCGCTCGTCATCGGGCCAATGTGCACGGCGCCGAATCCGTGGTTCTGGTTGGATCTTCACGCATGCAGATGGACATCCAACAGGATGCATTTGCCCGGGCTACTGGATGGCATCCCGTCGTGCAGCTGGCCGTGGTTCGCGGTCCAACGCTTCCGGTGCTCGAAAACCTGGCCAACGATCCGAAGTTTCGCGGAACCGTGCTCTGTGAGGTCTACCCCGTGCTGTTCTTCGCGAACACCCCCAACATCGACCATATGCTCGATGAACATTTTCGCGTTTTCGAGAATTTGTCGCTGGGGAGGCGCATCGAACAACAATTATCGATGATGTTCCAGCGCAGCTTTGTAACCCGGTTGCCAGATCTTTCCTCGGAACGGGTGTACAAGGCCTGGGGCGCCGGTCGGTTACTGCGGCCCGGATACAACGCATTCATTTCGGACGAACGGTTCCGCTACGGGGACTACCTGAAAATCCCGAACCTCGAGTTGCACAATCGGGCCAACGCCAACTTGTACGCCACCACCAGGCCAAAGATGTTCAACCCGTCTGAACTCGCGAGGCGCTTGCGCAAAGTGGGGCAGTGGGTCGATCAAATTCACGACCGAGGTGGACAGGTCATTTTCGTGCATCTTCCCGCCGCGCTGTTTGTCCTCGAACACGAAGAGCGGTGGTGGAAGCGCGAGAATACCTGGGACAAGCTCGCGGCGGCGACCAACGCAGGCATGCTCCATTATCAGGACTATCCGCGCCTGGACGCGTTCAGGCCGCCTGACGGTATCCATCTCGGACACAGGGCAGCAGACATTTTTTCGGGGCGCCTAGGCGAGATCCTGGTCGAGATGTCCCTGGCCCCCGGCCCTGATTGAGCGAATCGACTTGGGGAGATCCCCGGTCGGAAGTCAATTCCGAGTTGCTGGTTTCAGTTTGGAAACGATCATTCAGCGCGAAATTCAAAACGTGCCGATTCGACCCCCCCCCACCGACCGCGTCCAAAAAACAATCACGACTTCTCGTATGTCTATCTCGGCTGCGGGCGAACTGCAGTGCGCGATACGCAAGCAGCCACCCTGGTAAACGTTCAGAATGATTGGTGACTCACGGATGGCATCGCACTTGCAAATGTCCCCATGGTGATCGCGCACTCGTCTAGTTCGAGGCGCGTGACATTGTTGACTCCGCAGGAAAGCGGATCGCAGGGGAGGACACTGGCATGGGACTTCGAGTCAATAACAACATTTCGTCGATCAATGCCCAGCGCAATCTGGTCATTACAACCGATCGACTGGCAAAATCACTCCAGCGTCTCTCGTCGGGTTTACGGATTACCCGAGCGGCAGACGACGCGGCCGGCCTCGCTATTTCCGAGAGCTTTCGCGCGGAGATCCGCAGCCTGGGGCAGGCTCAGCGAAACGCGAACGACGCGATCTCGCTGTTGCAGATCGCTGAAGGGGCGCTCAACGAAACCAGTGGCCTGCTGATTCGCATGCGCGAACTGGCCATCCAGTCCGCCAATGGAACGCTCGGATCTTCCGAGCGCGGCACGGTCAACGACGAATTCCAGGGGCTCCGGGACGAGATCTCGCGCATTGCCGCGGTCTCTCAGTTCAACGGGACCGCGATCCTGGACGGCGTTTCTGCGATCACCTTTCAGATCGGCTCACAAAATACCAGTGGCGACCGTATTACGATCAGCAGCGTGGACGCCACGGCTTCGGGCATTGGAGTCGCGAATTCTGTTGCGTTGACGACCATTTCGGGTGCACAGAATGCCCTTGCCGTACTCGACAGCGCGGTGGGTACCGTCGCCAGTCTTCGAGCCACCTTCGGTACTGTGCAGAACCGCCTGGAATCGACGATTCGATCCCTCGCCGTCGCGATCGAGAACACGACTGCAGCCGAATCGCGCATTCGAGACGTGGACTTTGCCTCGGAGACCGCCGAGTTGACGAAGAACCAGGTTCTTCAGCAAGCGGGCATCTCGATTCTGGCGCAAGCCAACGTCTCGACCCAGACAGCACTCTCGTTGCTGCAGTAGAGGGTCGGACTCTTTCTTGACGGGGGGTCGAGTCCGGTTCGTTTAGCCTTTTGAGCATTGAGGTTGCGCGGACCGGACCGATCCACCGATTTCATTTCC
The DNA here is from genome assembly GCA_022563535.1 of Myxococcales bacterium. Classification (NCBI taxonomy): domain Bacteria; kingdom Pseudomonadati; phylum Myxococcota; class Myxococcia; order Myxococcales; species Myxococcales bacterium. Next base: position 34,052 of record JADFNE010000003.1, on the reverse strand, counting down.
CGCGCCTGGCGTAGCGAGCGCCCGGGCTGCGGTGCTGCCGGTTTCTTGTCATGATAGGAGGCGGAGGACGGGACCACGGGCGATTACAAAGAATTTTCCATGGGTATCAGGATGTTTTTGCGCGCTTATCCGTGGCGCAAGATCGATCCCATTCCATTCGTTCCGATTCGCAAGCCCGTTTCCGAGAGTCGATTGGCACTGATTTCGAGCGCCGGCTTTGCAACGCCGGATCAACCACCCTTCGACGACGGAATCCGCGGTGGGGATTCGAGTTTTCGCACAATCCCGAATGACATCGACCTGAAAAGTCTGATCAATACCCATCGCAGTGATTCCTTCGATCACGAGGGGCTCGAGCGCGATGCAAACCTCGCGTTTCCCTTGGACCGCCTGCGGGAGTTGTGCGCTGCGGGCCGCATTGGGTCCCTCAACGCCCGGCACCTCTCGTTCATGGGTGCGATCACGGCGCCGGCTCGATTGACCCGTCAGACGGCTCCAGAGGCCGTGTCCATGCTCGTTGCGGACGGCGTCGACCTGGCACTGCTGGTGCCAGTCTGACCGATGTGCAACCAGGCCGTGAGCCTGGTAGCGGCGGAATGCGAACGACAGGGAATCTCGAGCGTGACGATCGTGTTGCTCAAGGAGGTTGCCAAAAAGGTCCGACCCCCGCGCGCGCTGTGGGTGCCCTTCCGACACGGGTATCCCCTGGATTCCCCGGACCAGCCGGCAAAGCAGCGAGCCGTCATCGAAGCCGCATTGGCGTTGTTCGACTCGAATCAAGACACGGAGTCGCCGCCGGTGCTGCTCGACTTTTCCCCCTAGCGCCCCAGAGATTTTGGGCGAAGTTGAATCGGACGAAGGTGTGCCGCTTCGTTCAGACTGGCAATGCTTCGCTGGCCAGTGCTCGCGGCCACAAAGCGGCTGACGCTGGTGTACGCAGCATCCAGAAAGAGCGTTGGCGCAATTCCGAGAACGTACGTGGCCCAGGAGTTGATGACCCCGCCATGGCAAAAGACTGCGATGCGCCGGCCCGGGTTCTGATCGATCAGGTGCTGCAGTCCGGCAACGACCTCTGCAGCAAATGCATCAAAGTCGAGCCCTGACGTGTATCCACCGGCAATGAATTCCCTCCAGCGCTCGGGATCGGTTCGCTTGAGTTCTTCCAACGGGATGTACTCGCTGGCCTCGGCGTCGAATTCACGGATCCGCGCTTCGATTTCGATTTCGAGTCCCAGCTGTTGGGCCAACGGGAAGGCGGTCTCGCGAGCGCGACGCAGCGGGCTCGAATAGATGCGCTGGATGGGTTCTTCTCGCAGCCACTCCGCAACCAGACGCGCCTGTTCGTGACCGGCCTCCGAGAGCGGGGGATCCGCGGGCTTGCCGTCGGGGTTGACGGTATGGATCGGCAATCCGTGTCGAATGAGAAGCATCTCCATGGGGAGCTGAGCTTATCGAATCGAACGAGTACTGCGTCGGGATGGATCGGACCCGGGAAGCGATGGGCTACTATCGCGCGCGCTGCCCCGGGCCGTACTGTGAAGGAGCGTCGCGCCCCGCGAAAATCCATGGCCTACGAACGTGTCGCACTGCGCAAAGACATTCCGACCGGGCGTGGACTGTGTGTTCGCGTGGGATCCCTGGACGTCGGGTTGTTTCGCGTAGACAGTGAGATCTACGCCATGGAAAATCGTTGCCCGCATCGCGATTTTCCGCTGAGCGACGGCCAGCTCACCGGCAGTGTAATCGTGTGCAGTGCGCACGGTTGGGACTTTGACGTGCGCACGGGGTTCAAACCCGGAGATGCCGACGGTTGGCCGATCCCATGCTTCGCGGTTCGTATCGAGGGTGAGCAGGTGTGGGTCGATCTCGCAGACGTCATCAACATGAAGCGCCGCAACCCGCAGGTTTGAGACTGTGGTCTACTCGCCCTTGATGAAGATCCGATCGCGGCCTTCAGACTTTGCGCGATAGAGCTGTTCGTCGGCGAGTTTCATCATGCAGAGAGATTCGGGGAGTGACTGGCCCGGGGGATTCGCGTATCCGCCGATCGAGACCGTGCGCTGCACGGGTTTGTTGTCGTGGGTCACCGAGGTCGCGGCCACCGCTTCTCGCAACTTCTCCGCAAGGATCGCAAGTTCGCTGTAGTCGGTTTCGGGGGCGATGATCGCGATCTCCTCGCCGCCGTATCGACAGACAATATTGCCGTTCCCGGCCGCCTGCTGGATTGCCGCCGAAATGGCTCGTAGCAGGTCGTCGCCGCAGGGATGCCCATGGTCGTCGTTGACACTTTTGAAGTGATCGATGTCGAGCAGCAACAATCCCAACGGGTGACCCGTCTGGCCAGCGCGTTCTCGTTCACTCTCGATCCACTCGTCGAAGTATCCACGGTTGCGAAGGCCGGTGAGGGCATCTGTCGTGGCGCGTTCCTCGAGGGCGACGTTGCGCTTTTTGAGTTCGGCGGAGTCGGCGGAAACTGCTTCGATCTGTTGGTGGAGAGCAATGCTCTGCTTGACCAGATACTCGGTGGCTCGAACCCGTATCGCGGCGATCTCCCCGGGGTCGTCGCATTCGAGTCCCAGCATCTCCCCGATTTCGGCCATGTTTGCTTCGGTGGATTCGAGCAACTCCTGGCACGCGTTCGAGTCCATGCCGAAGTACTCGCTTGCGGCGCTTTGCAGCGCCTCGAGACTGGTGGCCATGTCTGTCCCGGTATAGAGGTCGGCAACCATCGAGGCAACCTGGAGCACCTGCGCCAGAGCTCGGGCATCGTCATCGGTGATCAAGCCTTGTGCGGAGCGTGGTGATGTTGGACGGCATTGCAGATCAGCGTCGGCAATCCCCACTCGCCCAACAGCTCGCTACCGATTTCTGCGTGATCTGTGTCCAGAATTTCCCGCTCGATTTCGTGGAGAGGCGCGCTCGACTTTGCCTTGCGTTGCAGGACTGGGCGATATTTTTTCGTTGCGGCCTCTGCCAGGATGAGTTGTCCGAAGTCACATAGAATGCTCGCCAGGAAGACCTCGTCTTTGAACCGAGAGAGATGTTCTTTCGCCAGAATACTCGAAGCCGTTGTGATGACGGCGGTCGAAGTCCAATACCGCTGGTAGTCGAATCGTCCGCCGCCTTCACCCTTGGAGTACGAGGCGAGTGAGAAAGACAAGGCCAGCAGATTGACACTGCGCAAGCCAAGGGTCATGATCGCTTGTCGGATGTCGGACACCTGTCCCGGCCGGCCAAAGTTAGCCGAATTGGCCATGCGAAGCAGCTTCGCGACGATTGCCGGGTCGCGGGTCACTACTTCGGCGAGCTCATCGATGTCGATGTCGTCGCCTTGATTGAGGTTGAGGATCTCGAGCGCTACACCAGGTGGTGATGGGATCGAACTGGCCTTGCGCAGTTGCTCGAGTAGGTTTGACACTAACGTTCCTGACAGCCACCCATCTGCCGCGCAGGCGCCGCAGTGATTTGGACGAGATCGTTCAAGGATTCTGTCTGTGTCTTCGGATGTCTCGGCGACTCAATTGAGTATCCATTATGAACTCGACGCCAGGGTCTGGGCGTGAACCTACTCAGGGGAATCCCCGAATCAGAAGCCGGGGATTTACTCATTAGACTGCGATTATTGAATCGACGGGAGTTTTTCAGCGGGGGGGCTAGCGCATGAACTGCCCTGCGTTCACGAGCAGTGTTTCGCCGGTGATCATGCGGGCGCGATCGGAACAAAAGAAAATGATCGCTTCGGCCACGTCATCGTCCTTTGGAATTTCTCCCAGCGGCATGTCGGCAGTAATCTCATCAATGATCTCCTGTTCGCTCACCTTCCGCTCGTTCGCCTGCCACTTGACGTAGCTCTCGACCGGGGGACCCCACATCCAAGTGGGAATCACCATGTTGACGCGAATCTTGTCCGGTCCGAGTTCCTCTGCGAGGTGATACATCGAAGAGACCAGCGCCCCCTTCGAAGATGCGTAGGCGATCTGTGGCATCGGCGGAGATACCCACATGGACTGCGAGCCCACCAAAACAAACGAGCCTCCACCGCGACTCTTGAGGTGGGGCAACGCGGCCTTGGCGATCCTCATGGTGCCGATTACGTTGGCATTGAGACAAGTTTGCCAATCTTCCTCGCTGGTCGTCGCGAGGGTGCCGAACTGCGTGTCGAACGCGGCCACCTGCACCACGGCATCCACGCCGCCGAAGCGTGTGGCCGCTTCATCGAGAAAGGAGGTGCAACGTTCGCCGTCGTTGATGTCGACCGCGATGGCAGCAACCCGCTTCCCGCTTGGATCGAGTTCTTTCGCAATTCCCTCGAGCTTGGGTACGTTGCGGGCACCGATCACAACGTTTGCGCCATCGCGCAGGGCCGCCTTGGCCACCTCCCGCCCGAGCCCTGGACCCACGCCACAAACGACGACCGTCTTTCCCTCGAGAATCATTGCAAGCTCCCCGCGCTGTTGACTGCGCCGCGTACGTGGGGAGTTATACAAGTTGCAACCGGCGCCCCGCAACGTTCACCAACCGTCGATTCTGTGCGGAAGTTTGCTGAATGCCGAGTTGGAACTAATCGATGTAGCGGAGACCGGCCTCGATCTGATCATTCTCGGCAGCGCGACACCAGACGACTTCCGCTCGCAGCGGGGCGAGGGTGCCTACCCGGCATATCACGAGTGATCCCTGTGTGAGAGCATCGCTTGCGGCCAGGCTCACACTACAGCCCGAGTAAGACTCATTGAGGATCTCGGCGACGAGATCAGCCGAGAAGGTTTCGGCCTCCGGGTCTAGACAGATCAGTGCCTGGCTATCAGATTCCGCTTCGTAGCGGACGTTCGGTGCCTCGGGAAATACGACCTGGGTCATGTTGGATTGTCCTTGTTCCAGAATCGCACAGCAGGTACGTCCTACCATTCAATCGTCCGATCCTTCGAGGGGATTGAGTGCGACATGAGGCGTGCAGCTGCAATCTCGGAACCCCACATCGACTCCCGATCCGCTGCGCATCGATAGACTGTGGGAATGTTCTTCGTTCGAAATCGATCGCTACGCCTAACTCTGTTTCACAGAGTCCGATATTCGCCCCATCAACTTATAGTACGGAGCAAACTTCTCGATCGAAGCGTCGGGCAGGGGAACGACTTCTCCCAGCACCCTCGCTCCCCAAACAATTTGCGCGGTGCGTTCAACCAATAGAGAAATCTTGAGTGCATCCATTGGGTGCTTGCCTACGCTGAGCAGGCCGTGGTTGGCAATCAAGACCGCTCCGCGGTCGTCCAGGTGTGGAGCCGCTTCTTCTCCAAGTTCGGTTGTTCCCGTCAGCTGATATTCGGTGACGCGAACTTCGCCTCCGACGTAGGCGCTGAACTCTTCGATCGCGCAGGGAATCGTTTGGTGGGTGATTGCGAACATCGAACAGAACGTCGGATGAGAATGCACCACTGCGCCGATGTCACGATGCCGTCTCAGACAGGCGAGGTGCAGGGCCTTTTCGGTGGTGGGAGAACCCTGGCCCGGGAGCACGTCGCCGTCTTCGCTACAGACTACGAGATCGTCCACGCCCATTGATTCATAGGGAACCGAAGCGGGCGTCATCACGATATTACCGTCCGGCAAGCGGGCGGAGACGTTGCCTGCCGTGCCTTCGACCAGGCCCGACGTCACCATCGTCTTGCATACTTCGAGAATGGCTCGCTTGACTTCGTGTTCGGTCAATGCGCCCTCTCATCTTCTTCGCGCTTCGCGCTGGGGCTTTGCGCTAATGAAAACAGCCGCGGAGTCGGCCTCGCAGGGCGCGACCGCACGGCTGAGGAAGATGGCTCCCCGGGTAGGACTTGAACCTACGACAGGGCGGTTAACAGCCGCCTGCTCTACCAACTGAGCTACCGGGGAATGGTATCAGGGCCGCGCTAGGGTAGGGGGTGCGTCGGGAAAATCAACATCGCCGGATCAAGAGTCGATCCGGATTTCAAGTACCTCGAACACCCGAGTTCCCTTTGGGACCCGCACCGTGATTTCGTCGTTGATTTCCTTGCCCATGAGCGCTCGGGCCACTGGTGAAGTGATCGAAAGAAGCCCCTTCGACGCGTCGGATTCGTCCTCGCCAACGATCGTGTAACTGGTTTCTTCCCCGCTCTCCGAATCCGAGAGCAAGACAGTCATGCCAAACCGCACTCGGTCGAGTTCTCCCGAACTCGTATCGATCACCTGCGCCCGGGCCACCTTGTCTTCCACGTAGTCGATGCGACCCGCGAGGTGCCCCTGCTTTTCTTTGGCGGCGTGATACTCAGCGTTTTCGGACAGGTCGCCGTGTTCGAGGGCCAGCTCGATGTCGCGAATGTTTGCCGGACGCTCGACCGTCTTGAGTTGATTGAGCTCTTCTTTGAGGAGTGCGAACCCCTTCGGTGTCATCGGGACTTTTTCGTCCATTGTGGCGCCTCTCGGGTGCTGTAGGTCAGATTTGGTGGCCTGGCCCTACGCAGTCGTTCTCTGCCTCAATATGGGCGACTCGTTTGCCGGTGATCTCGGTTTGCGCTCGAAATCGGGCCCAGTGTCCTGTGCAGAGTTCCTTTGGCAGATGGCAGCTAAAACTAAAACCTGCCGTGCTTGCTGGCGAACCGGGTATCGTCGAAAATTCTCACTCAGGGTTGTCGCCGCAGGCCGCGGATTGACGGCCGCAGCCCCAAATTCGCTACGGTCCCGCGCAGTCTGGATCAATTCGTTCATCAAAAGCAGCGGCCAACGCTCTCCAAGGAAACCGTCGGCCGACGCCCCAACTCTAACTTCCCGGTGGGAATTGGGCAACGAGGACGTTTTCGTGGAGTCTGAGAAGGAAGCGGAGGACCCCCTGGCGGGTCCCCCCGGCCCAAACTTCGTTCGCACCGGATTGCTGTTCTACGGCGTCATGGGAGTCGTCGCCGTGCTCTGGCGAGTTGGCCTGCACGGGGAGCCGATCTTCTTCGCTTCGCCCTCCGCAGGGGCCAGCGGGGTGCACTGGGTCCGGGATCTGGGCATTGGGGTCGCGCTGGGAATCGGCATTGTCCTGCTGTCGAGTCTGCTGACTCGCTTCACTGTGTGGGGCGAAAATCTCGCGCGCTCCATGGCCCGGGCGCTGGGGCCGATCTCGACCCCCGATTGCCTGCTGCTGGCGTTTGCGAGCGGATTCGCGGAAGAGATGTTCTTTCGCGGTGCGCTCCAGCCCAGGGTGGGGTTTGTCATGGCGAGTCTGTTGTTTGGCATCGTCCACTTCGTTCCGCGGCGAGAATTCTTGCCGTGGACGGGATTCGCAGTGATTGTTGGATTTGCCTTGGGCGCGCTCTATAGCGCGACGGGCAATCTGCTCGCTCCGGTTGTCGCCCACACCGTGATCAACGGCATCAACTTGCCGCTGCTCGTCAATCGCTACAGAAGCGAGGACGTCGAGTCGGAAGTCGAGCGCGAACTCGATTAGGAAGTCGGCCGGAAGTCCTGGCTGCTAGTCGCAGCGGGCGATGGCGTCGATCTCGACCTGGGCGCCGAGGGGCAGGGCGGCAACCTGCACGGTGGCTCGGGCCGGAGCGGGGTCCGCAGAAAAATACTCGGCATAGACCGCGTTCACCCTTGGAAAGAAGGACAAGTCGACCAGGTAGACCGTCGTCTTCAGCACGCGGTCCATGGACGAGCCGCCCGCTTCGAGCACAGCCGCGAGATTGTCCAGTACCTGTCGAGTCTGCGCTTCAATTTCACCCTCGACGAGGGCTCCCGTTACCGGGTCGAGGGGGATTTGACCAGAAAGCAGGAGCAAGCCGTCGGACGCGATGGCTTGGGAGTAGGGACCTACGGGTTCCGGGGCCTTCGGAGTCCGAACTTCGGTTCCAGCGCGCGTGGAGTTGGGCATGGGGTTACCCGAGATTGGACGGGTCGGGGAGCAAGCGCTCTTCGAGCACCCGCAGCAGGTAACCGATCAGCATCAGGTTTGCGAGACGCTTGCTCGCGTCGTCTCCGATGTCGGCGTCCTTGGCAAACTCCTGGGCGTACTCGTTGAAGAACTCGAGTCTCTCCAAGGGAATGTTTTTGACCAGTACTTCGTTGATCTGCTCGGGTTCGAGGTCATCGAATACTTCTACGAAATCCCAGGCGATTTCTTCGAACGTCATGAGTTTGGTTTACCTATCGGAGAATCAGAACATTTTATCGATGAACAGCGTTGTGTAGCGTCATCCGCGCTAAACGCAGTGAACCGTTGAGTCGTGAGCTTTGGCGCCCAGTGACTTCGCAGGTCATCGTCGCATTCGCTTTGATCGCTGTCAACGGACTTGTGAGCGCGTCTGATGCGCAAGCCACTGGCGTGTAAAAGTGCTGGCGACTTGCGGGCCATTGCCATGTTGCTGCGCGTACGTCGCAGCCATGAGTCTTGCTTGTTCAAGTATTCCGAGGCGCAAACTCTCGAGTTGCCGGTTGACTGCGCGCCAGACTTGCTACGCGTCTTGCCGTATATGTGCAACTGATGCCTCTTGATTCAAATTGTGCAGGCAAGATCGGGATGGATACGGAGCGCGATCGACACTCGAATGCGACAAAAACTGGCTTTGAGAGATGCCCCAACAAGAAAGGCCTGATGCAATTTGGGCGCAAGCGAGCTGGATGTGGGGTGGAAAAGACTGAGTCGGTAGTCGGTGTTGTGAAGGGTGTTGTGAAGGGTGTTGTGCAGGGTGTTGAGAAAGGTGATCTGAAGGTGTGGTGAAAGCTGGTCGGGGCGACTGGATTTGAACCAGCGACCTCTTCGTCCCGAACGAAGCGCGCTACCAAGCTGCGCCACGCCCCGACTGGCGGCTGAGTATGACGCCTTCTGTGCGCTTGCCAAGTCGCGCAGGCGGATCGCAGCCGAGAATATACAGCTGTCGTCTAGCGCTCTATTCGATTCGTTCCAGTCGAGCGGCAAAGAAACCGTCGGTGCCGTGTTCATGGGGTGTCAGGCGAAGGGATCCCTTCTCATCGACGACGCTGGCCAGGCCCACTGGCAATTCGGAGGCCGGCAGCTGGCGGAAATTTGGATTCTGTTCGAGGAAGCGGCTCACCTGATCTTCATTCTCTTCGGGAAGAATGGTGCAGGTGCTGTAAACGAGCGTGCCCCCGCGCCTCAACACGGCCGCCGCTCGAATCAAGAGAGCCTGCTGCACTTCGGCGAGGCGCCCGGGGTCTGCTTCGCGCACCCGCCAGCGCGCATCGGGGTTGCGGCGCAGCGAACCGAGACCAGAGCAGGGCGCGTCTACCAGAATGCGGTCGAACCGGGGCAAGTCCTGGTTGTCTTCTCTGCCGGGAATCTTGAGGTCGGTCAGCGGCAGCGTCGCGTCTCGCTTCAAGGTGTGGATCCCCGACAGCTCGAGTCGCCGGATCGTTTGCTCCAGCAACTTGAGGCGTTGCGCATTCCGGTCGAGTCCGAGCACGCTGCCCCGACCCTCCATGCGTTCGCCGATTCCAGTGGTCTTGCTTCCGGGCGCGGCGCAAGTGTCGAGGATGAACTCTCCGGGCTGCGGATCGAGCATTTCGATCACGAGCTGAGATGCTTCGTCCTGCACGCTGTAGAGCCCCTGGCGAAATGCGGGGTCGCGACCGAGATCGCCAATGTGACCGAGCTGAATTGCATCCGGGGCGTATTGGCCAGCGCGAGCCTTGGGCGCGGTTTCCTGCAAGGTTTTCAGCAGCGTGTCTCGATCGATTCGCGTTCGATTGGCCCGCACCGTAATTTGCGGCGGTTGATTGCAGGCCCTGGCGAACGCGGCCGCTCCTTCGGCTCCGTAAATGTCGAGCAAGCGCTTGGCCATCCATTCGGGCATCGAAAGTGCGTGGACGAGATGGGCAATCGGGTCTTCCTCGAGTCGCGGCGGAACAATGGTCTGCCACTCTCTCGACAGCCGGCGCAGTACCGCGTTCACCAGACCCGTGGCCCGGGTATTGCCGACGGCTCGGGTGCAGCGAACCGCTTGATCGACCGCCGCGCTGGCTGGGATGCGATCGCTGAAGAGCAGCTGATACGCGCCCAGTCGCAAGATTGTCGCAAGCAGTGGATCGAGGGTCGCGAGTTCCTGGTTGAGCATCTGGGACAGGAAGTAGTCGAGGCGACCGCGCCAGCGCAGGGTTCCGTAGACGAGTTCGGTGGTGAGGGCACGGTCGACGCCAGACAGGGGACTGCGAGACAGGGCGTGGTGCAGGGCGATATCGGCGTAAGCCTGACTGCGCTCCACGCGTTCGAGCACCCGGGTGGCGAGCAACCGGGTCAGCGTCGGGGCGGAGTTCTTCTCCGCTTCGTCCACCGGTTTCGGTGCGGGGCGTCCGCGTCCTTTGCGCGTGCGTCGTTGGTTGGGGCCCCCCACCTTCCCCGTTGAGTCAGCCATCGACAGCATCCAACTTGGGCTCTGCGCCGAAGCGCGCACCGGTGGCGATGTTTCGGCCGCGCAAGAAGGCATCGACGGGCATCTCCTTGCCACCGGCGCGCTGAATCCGGGTCGGCAAGAACCAACCCTGTCCAGTGGCCACTCGCAGGTGCGTGCCAGCTTCAATGTCTACGGTCCCAGGGGTCGCCGCGATGTCTCCGGGCACGCTCTGTCCCGCGAGTATGCGCAGGATTTCTCCATCGAGATGGGTAAAGGCGCCGGGCTTTGGTGCAAACGCACGAACCCGACGGGTGATCGCTTCCGCCGAGTCCGACCAATTGATCTCGGCCATTTCGCGCGTGAGCTTTCCCGCAAAACTCGCCCGATCGTGGTCTTGTTCGGTCCAGTGGAGGGATCCGGTGTCGATCTGCTCGAGCGCTGCTTCGAGTGCCTCGGCGGCGAGCTGCGCCATGCGGTCGGTCAGCTCTCCTGCGGTTTCGTTCTCGCCAATTTCGACCTCTCGGCGGAGGGCGACCGGGCCGGCGTCCATCTCTCGGTCCACGCGCATCACACTGATCCCGGTGGTCTTCTCCCCAGCGAGGATCGCGTGGTTGATGGGCGCGGCGCCCCGATACTTCGGCAGCAGACTCGCGTGGGCGTTGATCAGAAAGCCCTGTTTCGGAAGCTCGCGGATTTGTTCGGGGATGAATTGACCAAACGCAATCACGACGCCGACGTCGGGTGTGAGGGCGGCCAATGCATCGCGAGTCTCAGCGACCTTTTCGGGCCGCAACAGCGGAATGCCGGCTTCGAGTGCAAGCTCTGATACGGGTGACGGCGACAAGCTTCGCCCGCGACCCCGGCGTCGGTCGGGCTGGCTCACCGCGCCGACGACGTCGAAGGGCCCGGCGATCAATCGCTCGAAACTTGGCAACGCGATTTCGGGCGTTCCGAAAAATATGATTCGCATGCTGCGCGCCTATGTGTAATGTGTCTATGTGCTTGTAGGTCAACGGGTCTAGAGTCGACTTGCCCGGGTGTCGATGGGTTCATCGTCGTCTTCTTCCAACGCGATCTGCTTCTTGCGGCGCTTGACGTACAGTCCGCGCTTGAGTCGACTCAGGCGATCGATGAAGAGGATGCCGTCGAGATGATCGACCTCGTGTTGAAAACAGACACTCCGCAACCCCTCAGCGCGGATTTCAATGGGTTCGCCATCTAGCGTGGTACCGCTGACCAGGATGCGTTCGGCCCGGGTGACGTCTGCAACAAAGTCCGGCACCGAGAGACACCCTTCTTCCCAGACGAGCTTGCCCTCCGGCTCGCTGATCTTGGGGTTGACCATCACGGTCGGGTTACGCTCTTCACCCTCTTCGCCCCATTCGGTATCGACGACGATCAGCCTCACGTTGTGGCCGACCTGAGGTGCGGCCAAACCGATGCCCGGCTCGTCGTACATCACTTCACACATGTCTTCCGCGAGCTGACGCAGCCCGTCGGTGACTTCTTCAATGCGTTCCGACTTGAGCTTGAGCCGGGGATCGGGAAATTGGAGAACCTCGAGTAGTGCCATCTCGCCTCTTCGCAGCTTTCTTGGGCAATGGGTCTCGAACTCGACCTTGAGAAGTTTTCGTCCCCAGAGTGGAAACGCTTCGCGATGAGAATCGCTAAGTCCCTGTCTTTGCGGGGTATTCGCCGGTTTATAGCATGCTCACGGGAGCCACGTCCAGCGTAGCGCGCAGGTCCCGGGGCAACCGGGTCAGCGCGGTCGCCAGACGCGTAGAGGCTGCCTGGACGCGTTCGATGTCGCTTCCCTTGATCAGGATCTGAAAGCGGTAGCGGTCGCGCAGGCGAGATAACGGTGCGGGTGCGGGTCCCAGAACTTCGTAGCTCGGTGCGCGGTTCACAATACTGATCTGCGCTTTCGGGTCCGGGTTCCAGTTTTTCGCGGGGGTCGCACCCACCCCGGAAGCAAGCTTCTGGGCGGCCTGCAAGGTCTTGGCTTCGTCCCGACCGGAAATGATGACCTGGGTCACGCGACCGAACGGGGGGTAGCTGAGGGCGCGACGGAACTCGAGTTCGGTTGCGTAGAACGATTCGTAGTCGTGGTTGGTGACCGGAGCGATCGCATAGTGATCGGGAACGAAGGTCTGCAGGATGACGCGACCCGCCAGCTTGGCTCGACCGGCGCGACCGGAAACCTGGGTGAGGAGTTGAAAGGTTCGCTCGGCGGCTCGAAAGTCGGGCATGTGCAATCCCATGTCCGCTGCGATCACGCCGACCAGGCGTACACCGGGGAAGTCGTGACCCTTGGCGACCATCTGGGTTCCGATCAAGATGTCGATCTCACCACTGCCGAGGCCCGCCAGGATCTCGGCGGTGGCTCCCCGGCGCTGGGTCGTATCGCGGTCGAGTCGCGCGATGCGCGCGTTCGGGTACAGCGTGCGGGTCTCTTCTTCGAGGCGTTCGGTGCCGATCCCGAGCAGCGCGCTACCCGGCTGGCCGCAGCCTCCGCATTTTTCGGACGGGGGCTTTCCGTAGTCGCAGTAGTGACAGCGCAGCCGTTCTTGTGCCGCGTGAAACACCAGCGCCACCTCGCAGTGGGGGCAGCGCTCGGCGAAGCCACACTCGAAACAGTAGATCTGCGTCGAAAACCCTCGTCGATTGAGGAACAGAATGATCTGCCCGTTGTCCGCGAGGGTTTCGCTGATTGCCCGCCGCAAGGGTGCAGTCAGGCAGGAGCGCTTTCCCACCGTGGCGACTTCTCGTTCGCGCACTAGATCGACAATCTCGACACTGGGAAGCCCGAGACGGCCGATCCGCTCCGCCAACTCGAGGCGTTCGATTTCTCCAGTTTGTGCTGCGTATCGGGTTTCGAGACCGGGGGTGGCGGAGCCGAGGACGAGCGGGCAGCCCGCAGACTTTGCCAGACGCCGCGCGAGATCGTGCGCCCGGTAGCGAAAGCCTTCGTCGTTCTTGTAGGCGGAATCGTGTTCTTCGTCGATCACGATCAGACCCAGATTGTCGAGGGGCGCAAATAGCGCGCTGCGGGCACCCACTGCGATCGGGGTGTCCCCGGCCCGGAGTCGTTGCCACTGCTCGAGTCGTTCGCCCTGGTTGAGTCCACTGTGGAGTACGGCCAGATTGTCCCCGAAGCGCGCGCGCAAACGCGCCACGAGCTGATGCGTCAGGGTGATTTCGGGCACCAACAACAGCGCCTGTCTCCCCCGTTCCAACACTTCGTGAACCGCACGCAGATAAACTTCGGTCTTGCCGCTCCCGGTCACGCCGTGCAGCAGGAACGTGTCGTTCTTCCCCTCGCGCACCGCGCCTGCGATCTTTGCCAGGGCTGCGTCCTGTTCGGGGGTGAGGTCGAGGGGTCGATCTCGCTCGACCGGCGGGCCGAGCACGTTTCGTGGAGCTGCCTGTGCGCCGAGGGTGACGAACCCGCGCTTTTCCAGGGCGCGCAACAGGTTTGCGTTCTGGGGTCGATCTGCCCGCAACTTGGCAACGGGCACCCTAGCGTCTCGCGCGATTCGCCGCAGGAGTTCTGCCTGTTTGGGTGCCCGGGCCAACTCGCCACTGCAAACCGAATTGAGATCGATTCCCGGGGTGATGGATGCCGTGCGCTCGGTGCGCGCTTTGGCGCTGGGTCCGCGCTCTTGCTGGATACGCATCAAGAGTCCATCGCGTTCGAGGGTGTGGAGCATGGCCTGCGCCTGGGGAACTTTGCGCGCCAGGCTCGAGGGCGTTGCCGGCCCATTGACGAGCAGCGAAAGCACCTTGCGGGCGAAGCCCTCGACGGCGCCCGTGCGCAGCGCCTGCTCGCCTCGGGGACTCAGCGCGAACAGGCGCTCGATGCGGGGCGCGGATCCTCTGGGCAGGGCCGCAGCCAAAGCAATTCCGATCGGACAGAGGATCTCGGCGGCGGCATCGCGTAGCATGCGCATCATTTTCCCGGACACTACGGGAGCCGAGTCGATCACCTTGTCGAGACTTGCGAGTTCGCCCACACGTTCGGGGGCTTCGCGGGCACTCTCGGGTAAGCGCTCGCAAATCAGGCCGACCAGTGGGCGGCCGCCAAAAGAGACCTGGACCCGATGTCCGGGCAAAGCGCTTGCGGCCATGGTTTCGGGCACGCGATAGTCGAAGAGGGAGTCGATGGGAACGGGGAGCGCCACGCGAACGAGGCCCCGGCTGGGCGCGGCAAAGAGCGATTCGGTCATCGGTCAAGTGTATGCGGGCTTTCGCGGTGCGAAAGCCGGGACGGCAAAATGAGTGCGCGTCGTCGTCGACCGGTGCGCGAGCGGCGTCCTCGCGTCGAAGTCCGAAAAAGCGGGAATGGCCTGGCGCTCAAGGTCGAGGGGACATTTGCGAGCTGGTATCAGCCCGGAAGCCTGGTGACCGGTTCGGTCTGGGATGCGATCGCCGCTCCTGTTCTGGCCCTTCCGCCCCAGCGCCGCAGGGAAATTCTGATTTTGGGGGTGGCGGGTGGCAGCGCTGCGCGAGTGGTGCGAGCCATTGCCCCCGAGGCGCACATTGTCGGCGTCGAACTGTTCCAGGACGTAATTGATGCCGCTCGGGAACATTTCGATCTCGATTCGTTGGGTCTGGATCTCGTGGTCGCGGACGCCCTGGATTTTTTGCGCGAAGATGACCGCCGCTTCGATCTGATTCTGGAGGATGTCTTTGTCGGGGTTGGGCGCAGCGTGCACAAACCCGGTTGGCTTCCCGCGCCCGGACACGAACTCGCTCGCGCCCGGCTCGCGCCGGGGGGATTACTGGTGAGCAATACCCTCGACGAGGCCGCGGAGATCACGCGTTCCATGCGCGAACTGTTCCCGGGTGTGCTCCGAATCGGAGTCGACGAGTACGAGAACGTCATCGTCGTCGGCGGGCCGCGGGCACTCTCTGCACTGCAACTGCGCCGTGCCGTTGCGGCGGATCCAGTATTGAAGGAAAGTGTAGCGGCGCTGTCGTTCCGAACGGCTAGCTCGTCCAACGGCTGAGCGGACGCAAGTTCGCCGTATGGGCGTTCTGCCGATATACTGACCAACCGCGCACACCGCGCCCATCCGGAGTCCTTCTATGGTTGACGAAAATCAGGTTCACGAAGACCCGATTCAAAACGAAATCGCGAACCTCGTAAAGAGCAACCCAGTCGTGCTCTTCATGAAGGGCACACCGGCGATGCCCCAGTGCGGTTTCTCCGCCAAAGTTGTCGGCATCCTCGGCGACGTGTTGGACGAGTACGAGACGGTGGATGTGCTCGCGCGTCCGGAGATCCGCAGCGGGATCAAGGAATACACCCAGTGGCCGACCGTGCCCCAGCTCTACATCAACGGAGAGTTCGTGGGGGGGTGCGACATCATTCTCGAAATGGCTGGCACTGGAGAACTCTACGAGAGCCTCGGAATCGAGCTTCCCGAGGTGGCCGAACCAAAGATTGAAATTACCGACCGCGCGCGAGACGTTTTGGCTGACGCGCCCTGTGGAGATGATCAGGGTATTCGTCTGGCGATCAACAAGCAGTTTCAGTACGAGCTGAACGTCGGGCCGATCAACGCCCAGGATTTTTGCGTCGAGTCCAACGGCATCACCCTGGTGATCGACCGCATGAGTGCATCGCGCGCGGACGGGATTACCGTGGATTTCGAGACCAGCGGCGCACAGAGTGGTTTCCGGATCAACAATCCGAACGAGCCCAGCTAGGGTCAGTTCTCTCGGATCAGTGCTCTCGCAGGTCGAGGAACTGCAATATCACCTGGTTGAAGCGTTCCGCCGATTCCATCATCACGAGATGCGCGCCGTACTGCAGGACCACTAGCCGTGCGTTGGGAATGTGGTCGGCGAGTTCCCGGTGAAGCGTCGGCGGTGTCAGTCGGTCTCGTCGGCCGCAGATGACCAGGGTCGGGTGTTGGATCTCTCTCAGGCGGTCGAAGGTGTCGTGGTTGAGGCACGCTTCGCACTGGCGCACGAACAAATCGTGTGAAACCGGGGAACCCTCCGCTTCAAAGAACTTCAGCATGCCTTCGATCAAATCGGTCTGTTCGAGGGTTCGGTCTTCGAGGGTCCAGGCCAGCCGGGTGCGCATCAAGATCTCCTGGCTGATCTTGGCGCGGGCGAGATTCGCCCAGTCTTCGAGTATCAGTCGGCGCTTGGCATCTGGACGCGCATAAGTGCCGAGTAGTGCCAGATGATTCACTCGGTCGGGATGACGCAGGGCCAGTTCCTGAGCCGCCATGCCCCCCATGAAACTGCCGAGCACGTCGGCAGTCTCGATTTTCAATGCATCGAGTAGCAGCGCGATATCGTCCGCGAGATCTGCGGTGGTGAAGGACCCACCGGGATCCTCACTTCCCATCACACCCCGATGGTTGATCAGCACAGTGCGACGTGACTTTGAATATTCGGGGACCTGCAACGGCAGCCAACCGTGACTCGAGCCCCCCATCCCGTTGATCAGCAACAGCGGTTTGGCTTGCACCTCGGCGTCGGGTCCGTGGATCTCGTATTCGATCTTGCGATTCTTGATTTCGGCGATTGGCATTGGGGCGAGTTTAGCGCCCACGAAGGTTGCTGCAGCACTTGTGTGGGGCGGGTGAATCACCTCGCCAGACGCCTCTCCGTGCCGGCTCAGTCGTCGTCCTCATCGTCGTCGCCGCAGAGATCGTCGAAAATTTCGTAGGCTTCCTCGGCCATGTCCATCACGATCTGTCGGGAGGGCAGCATGGTGGTGATGAAATCGACACCCTGGCCCGCCGCCTCGGTCATGAAGTTCTCGAGGTTGTGATCCATCGCGGAGGCTTTGATGTCTGCGAACAACAGGATCTGGTAGGGCGCGGGGGCCGGCTTTGGCGCTTGTGGACTGGCCCATTCTTTGTGCCATTCGCTGCGCAGCGTGCGCATGGTAAAGCCGGAAACGCAGTTGCTGTGCTCGGTGTCGGTGGCCTTGGCCGCGAGCAGCTTCTCTTTGATCGTCATGTTGACGTCCGACTCCCGGCTCGCGAGCCAGACGGTTCCGGTCCAGACCCCGTCGGCGCCGAGTGCGAGCGCTCCCGCGAGATGACGACCGGTGGTGACGCCACCGCCTGCGATCACCGGAGTGCCACTTTCTCGCGCAATCTCCACCACCTGCGGCACGATGGAAAAGGTCCCGATCTTGCCCGTGTGTCCGGCGGCGTCGTAGCCCTGGGCGATGACGGCGTCGACCCCTGCGTCGATCTCGGCCTTGGCCTGACGTGGCTTGCCCACCAGGCCCCAGACCAGCACGCCTTGTTCATGGGCCCGCTTGAGCACGAAGTCCGGATTGCCGAGCCCCGATGCCAACACCGGCACGCGGTTTTCGAGTACGACTTCGAGCTGCTTCTGCGGAGTCTCTTTGTTGAGCCAGCCCAGGTTCCAATCCACCGGGGTGTTGCGCCACTTGGGAATGTTGTGGCGCTTCTTCATGTCTTCGACGAAGTCGAACTGTTCTTTTGGAATATCCGCGCGCAGCTGATCGATGTTGTCCGATGCCGGAACCGATGCCGGAAAAACGAGATCGACGCCAAAGGGTTTGTCGCCGATCTTCTCGCGCATCCAGCGGATGTTCGCATCGATTTCGTCCGGCGTGGATTGAGTCTGACCCAGCACGGCAAACGCTCCCGCATTGATGACGGCCGCAGCGACGTCCTTGCAGTGGGTGAAGGCCACGATCGGATACTCGATGCCGAGTTGATCGCATAACTTGGTGTGTAGAGGATTCTTGCGTCCCACAAACTCTCCTTCGCGCTCTCCTTCGCGACGGCGTCGGGCCGTTCCACTGAAAGTCTGAAACTCGACGCCGGTCGGGGATGCGACAGGGCCAGCTTACCGAAATCGGCGGGCTGCTGAGAAACGGATGCGGACTCCAGTATCATGGGTTGCGACCCCAGGAAATTGAGTCGGTGCGCCCGCGATGGCGTTCCACGTCGGGGCGCGGACCCGGAGCATCATGAGTCAGCATACACTCGACGGGAAGCAGGGCTTCGAAGCCGAGTACGCGGATCAAATCGCCGAGTGCGATGGAGGCGGACCCATCCACGGCACGCGCTACGCGGGCCGACAGGACTTCCAGGGCCGCCTTACGGGGGATTGCGTGGACGTCGGCGACCCACCGAGCCGCTGGTATCTGATGGTGGATTTGACGGTCAAGCCGGACGGATTCGTCGGCGATGCGGTGTGGTGTCTGGCGGGAAACACCTTCCTCGGAGAACACGATGCTCCACTACGGAACGGTCCAGACGTCTAACGGAGATGGCAAGTCCCGAGGACTGGGATCAGGCTGAGCCGAGTCTTTTGAGATCGGTCAAGACATCCTTGGCGACGGCCTTGAGGGTCTCGAACACACCCGTCCCGACGGTGGCGCAAGCTTCGATGCTCGGCGCTCCCTGGGCATTGAGCAGGCGGTTCAGCTCGTCTAGCGGAGCGGCGTTCGGCAGATCTCGTTTGTTGAACTGGATGATGTACGGGACCTTGTCGAGTTCGTAGCCCTGTTCTTTCAGATTGATGCGCAAATTGTCGAGGCTTTCGACGTTGGCTTCCATGCGCTCGATCTGGCTGTCGGCGACGAAGACGACGCCGTCCACACCCTTCAAGATCAGCTTGCGACTGGCGTCGTAGAACACCTGTCCCGGCACCGTGTAGAGATGGAAGCGTGTCTTGAAGCCGCGAATTTGTCCGAGTGCCAGAGGCAGGAAGTCGAAGAACAGTGTCCGCTCGGTTTCCGTCGCGAGCGAGATCATCTTGCCCTTCACTTCGGGATTGGTCTTCGCGTAGATGTACTGAAGATTCGTCGTCTTTCCACACAGTCCGGGACCGTAGTAGACGATCTTGCAGTTGATTTCGCGCGACGAGTAGTTGATGAACGACATTTTTTGTTAGATCAGTCCGAGAAAAGGTTGTCGATATCGTCGTCGGTAATTTCGGCGAAGGGACTGTTGCCCTGCGCTCCCGGAAGTTCTGATTTCTTTTTTACCTCTTCGAAAATGCGGGCCAACTCGCTTCCCGCCTTCTTTGCGCGCAATCGCACGAGCCCAAGCGAACTCCGATCGTCAAAAATGACCATCAGGATCATCCGTTCGCCGACCAACGTAATGTGCAGATTGTCGCGGGAGCCCTGGTGAAAATGGGTCGGGAACTCTTCCTCGCCGACGATCTTGGCCAGGCCCCCGGTAGCGGCAATGCAACCCGCGGTGAGCGACGCGAGGCTGGTGCTGTCCACGTTCTGGAGTTCGCCGGCCTCGCAGATCAACTGGCCGTTCTTGTCCACGATGTAGATGCCTTTGGCATTTGCATCGCGTACGAGTCGTTCACACACCGTCAGGATGCGCGTGTGATCTTCATCGAGTAGCACGAGCTGGGTGTCGAACATCGGCATCCGCCTCTGTAACCAACTGGAATAGAAAGGAGAACAATATAAAAGCTAACGACCGGGATGCAAATGAGCAACCCGACATCACGAACGTGAATCGGCTCTCCGGCGTGCAGGCTTTAGTCCGCAATTCTCAAAATTGGTGGGACTGGAGGATTCGAGCTGCTGGCTAGTTGATCTTGAGGCGGTTCTCGATGGATTTGGCGACGGTCACGTGGTCGGCATATTCGAGATCACCTCCCAGCGGCATCCCGCAGGCGATTCTAGTCAGAGAGATCCCCGCTCCCCGGATCCTCTCGGCGATGAACTCCGCGGTCGCTTCCCCTTCTGCGTTGGGGTTGGTGGCAAAGATCACTTCGCGCACACCCCCGCCGCGAACTCGCCGCTCGAGTTCAGTGATGCGCAGATGCTCTGGCCCAACCCCGTCGAGTGGTGAAAGTGCGCCGCCCAATACGTGATAGCGCCCGCGGAATTGACCGCTGGCTTCGATCGCCAGCAGATCCCTGGGTTCCTCGACGACGCAGATCACGCTGTCGTCGCGTTGGTCATCTGCGCACAGCCGACAAGGTGTTCGATCCGTCAGGTCGTAACAGCCTTCGCACAAGACGGTTTCGCGTTTGAGGCGAACCAGGGCGTCGGCGATTTCGGCGGCGAAATGATCGGGTGCGCTCAAGAGAAAGAAGGTCAGTCGGGTGGCGGACTTCTCGCCAATTCCAGGCAGGCGCTTCAGGCTCTCGACGAGCCTTGTCATTGCGGGGGAGCCGGCCATGTCTATGGCCCGTCGCCGTTGGGATTCAGCATGCTGAGACCGTTGAACGAAAACCTCTGCACCTGTTCTTGAGCATGCCGCTGCGCGTTCGCGAGAGCTGCGTTGACCGCCGCCGCGGCGAGGTCCTGGACCAGGGCGCGATCACCGCTGGCAAAGATGCTGTCTTCGATGCGAATTTCGACAATCTTGAGGTCGCCGCTCGCCACCGCTTTGACCATGCCGCCGCCGGCGGATGCCTCGAAGCGCATTTTGGCGAGCTCGGCTTGCAGCTTGCTCATCTTGTTCTGCATTGCCTGCGCTTGTTCCAGCATCTTCTTCATGTCGGGTGGATTCATGGGGAGGAACTCCCGTTCGATCCGTTTAGCGCCCGAATTTCGATGATCTCACCCCGGACTTCCTTGAGCACCAAATTGATAGAAGGGTGGTTGAGGGCGGCCTGGCGTCGTTGTTTGTCTTGCTCTCGAGATGTGTTCGCCGCCGCAGTCTTTCCCTCTGCCCGGTTGACGGCCTCGCCCAGGGAGATCTCGATTCGCATGCTCTTGCCAAAGAAACTCTGACACAGGGCTTCGAGGTCGCGCCGGCGGTCTTCGAGTCGCTTGAAGTAGAAGTCACCGTTTGCCGCGAAATGCAGGTGGGTCTCACTGCGCGAGAGGAGTTCAACCCGGTCGAGGGAATGAAACAGCGGTGGATCTTTTTCCTTTGCGATCGCTCGCAAACGATCGAGCACAGCTTCGGGGGTCGCGAGCGCTTCGACGGGAGCGACCGCTGCTGGTTCAGGGGGCGGAGACTTCGACTTCGCGGATGACTTCGCGGATGAATCCGAACGGGTCCCAGCAGGCGGGCCACTGGCTCCTGTTGCGGGACGTCCGACCGCGGAGTCACCCCCGCCAGGATTGCTCCCCCCATCCCCAGGGTTCCGGGCGAGATTTTGCTCGAGGGAGTCGAGTCTGGCGATCAACTGAGCGATGTCGCCGCCTTCGGGCAAGCTCGCCAGGCGCACCACCGCCATTTCGAGAACGGCAAATGGCTGGGGCGCCCAGGCGAGGTCTTCTTGTTCGGCAACCAAAATGCGAAACATTCGGCGCAGGCGAATCGTGTCGCTCTGTCCCGCCAGTGCGATGAGTTCCGCGATGTCTTCCGCGCTGCCGTCCACGAGTTCAGTAGCGGCGTCGGGCGAGATGCTGAGCACGACCAGATCGCGCAACTGCTGGATGAGCGAGGCCCCGAGACGCTTGGGGTCACTTCCCTTGATCTCGGCTGCCGCACAAGCTTCGAGCGCGGCCCTGGGATCCGATTCGATGCACGCCCGCAGAATTGCCAGCAGCACCCTGCGGTCGATGAGGTCGAGTACCTGGCCGACGGTTTCGTCATCGACCACATCGCCGCCGTACGAGATCACCTGGTCGAGCAGGGTCTGGGCGTCGCGCATGGAGCCGTCTCCTTCTCGCGCCAGGGCGAGCAGGTTCTGCTTCGAGATCGTGATTCCTTCGGCTTTTGCGATGTTCTCGAGGCAGCGGGCAATTTCCGGGGCGGCTATGCGTCGCAGGTCGTAGCGCTGGCAGCGCGAAAGTACGGTAAACGGGATGGCTTCGGGGTTGGTCGTGGCAAACACGAAGAGACTTCGCGGGGGTGGTTCTTCGAGGGTCTTCAACAGGGCATTGAATGCGTGCTTCGAGAGCATGTGAACTTCGTCGATGATGAAGATTCGATATTTTCCCGGTGAGGGGGCGTAACGGATCGATTCGATGATCTCTCGGATGTCGTCGACACCGGTTCGGCTCGCGGCGTCGATTTCCTGGACGTCGGTCGAGCGTCCATCGAGGATGTCTTTGCAACCCTGACAGGTGCCGCAGGGCTCGTCCGTCGGCCCTTTTTCACAGTTGAGGCAGCGGGCCAGAATGCGCGCGAGGGTGGTCTTGCCGACGCCGCGAGGTCCTGCCAGCAACAGTGCGTGGGGCACCCGATTGCTGCGAATGGCGTTGCGCAGAGGGGTGGTCACGTGGGATTGCCCCGTGACGTCGTCGAAGCTCTGGGGTCTCCATTTGCGCGCGATGACCTGATAGCTCACGGGGGTTCTCTTTTTGCCTCTGGCGCTGTTTCGCCTGTGGCGAGAGAAGACCGCAGGGCCAGATCGCTCGCAGTCAAATCCCCATTGCGGCTGCTTCCTTCCGGACCTGACCGGGTTCACGAAGCTCTAACTCGAACGGGACCCTGCGATCAGTGCTCGCCACAGGCCACCCAAATCTACACGTGGCGCCGTGAACGGTCAAACGCAGCAGGGCGCATCCGTGTTCGGCTGCGAGAGTGAATCGAGGCCCTGTGACGGCCGGGGAGGCGTTAAACTCTGTGCTCTGAGAGGGAGAAGCGAATGGCAATTTTGAAAGTCGCGAGGATGGGACATCCGATCTTGCGTGAGGTGGCGAAGGAGGTGTCGTCCGCTGAGATCGCGACCCCGGCCTTCCAGGAATTCGTCGACAGCATGATCGACACCATGCGCGAATACGACGGAGCGGGGCTGGCAGCTCCCCAGGTGCATGTTTCTCAGCGGGTCGTGGTAATGGAAGTTGCGGACAACCCGCGCTATCCGGACGCCGAGTCGATGCCACTCTCGGTCGTGATCAACCCGCGCATTCATTTCCTGACCGAACGGCGGGTCGAGGGCGTCGAGGGATGTCTATCCATTCCGGACCTGCGCGGCATGGTCTCGCGCATCGCCGAAGTCGAGCTCGAGGCCCTCGATCGAAACGGCGACCCCATCCGTCTGCGCTTCGACGGTTTTCCCGCCGCCGTGGTCCAGCACGAGTGCGATCACCTCGATGGCATCCTCTATCTCGATCGCGTTACGGATACGAGAACGCTCTCATTTGTGCGTGAATTCCAGCGCTATCACAGCCCGTCCGGAGCGGCGTCCCGGGCGGCAGAAACCCCAGCATAGCCGGGTCCCCACACCGGAAATTGGCCGAGCCACGGGCTGGCTGAGACGCCTCCTGAGATGCGGGTTCCCCCCCAGGTCTGTCTAGGGTTCTCGACTATTGTGGCGGTATTGCGAACTCGATAGCTTTTCCTTCATCAACTCAGGCCACCTCGCCAAGGAGGGGAAAAGGAGGAATATGAACATTCAGAAAATCCTAGAGAATCCGCGGTTCCGGTTGGAAACAATGCAGCCAGCCGGAGAAGCGGTAGTCAACGAATTTCTCCAACGAGCGCCGGAGAATCTTCCCGTCAAATACCTGCACTTCATGCAGGCCACGGACGGAGCCAAAGGAAGCGTCCCCTACGATTCGGGATACCTTGAAATCTGGCCCCTCGAAGAGGCGATCGATAAACAAGCCGGGTACGGAGCCGATGATTCCTTATCCGGCTTTTTTGCGTTTGGAAGCGACGGCTCGGGTCGCAGCTACGTTTTCGATCTGCGGGAAAGCGATGGTGCGGCGGTTTACTCGGTTCCCGACGAAAAGCCAGGCGAAGCAGAGCTCGAGCCGATCGCGGCCAGCTTTTCTCAGTTCCTGGAACACATTGCACTGATGGGCGGCGGCGCTTAGCCGGATCGTCCCCTGGACCGCGTAGAGAGGCATTGCCGAGAGGCACTGCCGAGTGCCAGCGAATCACATGCTACCGGGTGAGCCTTGCGGGCTGGCCACTCGGGGCGCACGCACGACTCCGGAGTCGATGTTCCCGGAGCCCGCATCCCCACAACAGCTTGGCAGTCCGCCGCGCTACAGTGCTGCCGCTGCAGTTCTCGCACGAAATAGGAGAGGGAAGATCAATATGGCCAAGCGTACGATTTTGCTGACCGGCGGGTCCGGATCCATGGGCAGCGAGGCGTTTCAGGAACTCTTGCGCCGCAGCGATCGACTGAAGACCCGTCTCATCCTTCGGCCCTCGAGGATCAACAAGAAGAATTTTGGGCGCTACGACGGCAGGCAGGGCGTGGAGATCGTCTGGGGGGACCTCACCAATCCAGAGGACGTCAAGCGAGCGGTGGCTGGGGTTGACGTGGTGTTGCATCCCGCAGCGATGATTTCTCCGGCCGCAGATCGCAATCCACAAATGGCGCGCAAGGTCAACGTGGGCGGGACCCAAAACATCATCGACGCGATCAAGGCAGAGCCGGGTGGCGTCGAGAACATTCCACTGGTTTACGTGGCGTCCGTCGCGCAGTACGGCGATCGCTTGCCGCCGAACGAATGGATCAACGTGGGCGACCCCCAGAAGCCCAGCGTGCACGACTACTACGCGCTGACCAAGATGGAGGCGGAAACCGCGGTCATCGAATCCGGCCTCAAGTACTGGGTGAGTCTGCGCCAAACCTATATTGCGATCCCCGACACACTGTCGTTGCTCGATCCGATTCTGTTTCACCAACCACTGGGCCAGCGCATCGAACTGATCACCAATCGCGACGCGGGCTATGGCCTGGTCCAGACGATCGACGCGCCCGACGAGTTCTGGTGTCGTGTCTATAATATGAGTGGCGGGCCGAGTTGCCGCGTGACCTACTTCGAATACATGGAGCGGGTATTCTCGCTGCTCGGGCTCGGCAACTATCAGTCGATCTTCGACCGCAACTGGTTTGCACTGCGCAACTTTCACTGTGGCTACTATCAAGACGGCGACGTGCTGAACGGCTATCTCGGCCATTTTCGCGACAGTCTCGAGGACCACCTGAAGCAGCTCGGCGACGCGTTCCCGCGCTGGATGAAGCTCGGCGGATCGATCTGTCCCAAGCCGCTCATCAAGGCCTACATGAAACGCATGGCCGATCCCCTGAAATGGATAAAACAGGGCAATGATTCCTATCTGAATGCGTTCTTTGGTTCGAAGCAAGCGTGGGAAGACATCCCGGGATGGGACGGGCCGTCCTTCAAGGGCGTTGCGTCGGCTCCGCCCGACTCCCCACCGGTCGGTCGACCCGAAGCGATGGATCTCGCCGATCTGAAGGCCTTTGCGGTGTCGCGCGGCGGTCGCTGCGAAGCCGGAGCTTTCGAAGGCCCTGGGCAGCGACTCGATTGGACTTGCGGTCGCGGGCATTCCTTCCAGGCGAGTCCGCGCTTGCTGGTCGGTGCGGGCTACTGGTGCCCGACCTGCGCGCCGCGGCTCGATGATGTTTCGGGCTGGGACTACGAGACGAGCGGCCAGCAGGATCCCCTGCTGGCAGCTTTTATATGATAAGTGTAGTTAAATCAATTACTTACTGGATTTTTGGCGCCGAGGAATGAATCCTTTGGCCAGCCCGTGCGTCCAATCGGGGAACCAGAGTCGAAGGCGGTGAATCCCATGACAGCGGCAGCCACAATTGCGACAGTGGCCACGAACGCGGGGGGCTACAGGGATTTGTCGGCGCGACTGTCAAGCGACTACGAAGTCAGCGACCACGAGATCGTCCTGCGAGCCAGGGACGGCGACCACGAAGCGTTTCGCATCCTGGTCAAGCGTCATGAGACTCGGGTCCACGCGCTTGCCCTGCGTCTGTTGCGAGACCCCGACTGGGCCCAGGACGCGGTCCAGGAAGCCTTCATCAAGGCGTATCGCGCCCTGCGCAAATTTGAAGGTCGCTCGGCCTTTGGCACCTGGATGTACCGACTCACCTACAACCATTGTCTCGACATGCGCCGCGCGGACAAGTCGGGGCGTTATGTCGAGTGGGAGGAAGAGCGGACCCTGGGCGCCGACATCGGAGCGTCGGATTCCCCTGCGCTCGCCTCATCGATCCGGGGACCCGGAGAAGAAATGGAGCGCGGCGAACTTCGCGAACAACTGCAAAAGGCGATCGAGACGTTGCCCGAACCGATTCGACAGACGCTGGTCATGCGCGAAGTAGATGGACTGCGATACGGCGAAATTGCGGACTTGCTCGAGATTCCGAAGGGCACCGTGATGAGTCGCTTGTTTCACGCGCGCAAACGCTTGCGCGAAGTTTTGCGCGAACAGGGGGTGACTCCCTTCGAGTTCGACGACAACCAGAGTCCGGAGGAAACAGCGTGAAGTTGGACGAAAAACGATTGCTCTCGCTGCACGCGTATTGCGACGGTGAACTCTCGCGCTTTGCACGCTGGCGAATGGAGCAGAAGCTTCGCAGTTCGCCGGAGCTGCGGCGGGAACTCGCCGAACTGGTCGATTTGTCGAAGTGGATTCGAGAAGTCGATGCGGCCGACACCTCCTCTCAGCGGACGCTCGATTCCTGGTCGGAAATCGGTCCGGCGCTTTCGGGGATCGACAGGGAAATTGAATCGAACCGCGGAGGCATTCGAGCTGGTTTGTCCACGGGGTATCGATCCTCCAAGGCCTGGGTCGATTGGAATTGGGCTCCACTGGCGGTTGCTGGCGCCGTCGCTGTGCTTGTGCTCGCGGTGATCTCGCTGGACGGCGAAGACGAGATGTCGAAGCTCGGGACGCCGAGTCTCCAGACCGACATTGCAACCCAAACCGCGAGTGGGTCCCTGCGCTACTTGAAGACCAATGGGGTCTCCTATCTAGTGGCGAGAGACTCCGACAATGTCACCATCATCTGGTTGATGGATTCAGACGGGGCGCCAGAAGAAGGTGCGTAAAATCAGTACGAGTATCGGCGAGGAAGTACGGTGACAACGGGTCTAGACACGCTAATTCCCGCGCTGCGGGGAGTGGTGGCGGCGCTGGCCATCGGATGTCTCGCGGCCGGGGCCGTGCAGGCTGACCCGGGCCCTGGCTTCGAACTCGAAGTGCTGGTTGCCCGCTTGACCACTGAGCGCGGCAAGATCGACAAGGGTGCAGAGCGTCTCCACGCAGAGTTGAAGCATCAGTTCCGCTACGAGGGCATTCGGGTCCTGGAAACGAGGCGAGTGAAACTCGTTGTCGACCAAGTCTGGGATCTGAACCTTCCGACGCGCCGCAGGCTTCGGATCAGACCCCTCGTCGTCGAAGCGACGGGGGCCCTGATCTCGATCGAGATTAGCGGGCTGGTCCAGACGGACCTTCGAATCAGAAAAGGTCAGATGGTCATCATTGGAGCCGAAAAGTTTCGCGATGGAAAACTCGTCATTGCGTTGCAAGCGGGCCGCTGACCCGCCAGTTTCTGTCGAGCCCGTCAGTGAAGCCACCTTCACTCAATTTCGTGTAACGACAAAATTTCATTTCCTACAAATTGTTGGCTTGTTCCGGTGATTCGTTCTCCGCGATGCGGGGGATAGGCCACACTAACGGATTGACCGAGTTGAGTCTGACGAAGTCCTCTTGATTCTACAAAGTCGAATGACTACACATGGACGGACCCTTGCTGGCTGTGAATCGATCGGCACGAGCCTCGAGGGTTCTGCATATGTCGATCACAAAAAGCAAATGACAGGAAGAGTCAAAGTGGCAGCAAAAAAAGCGAAGAACGCGGCGAAAAAGACAGCAAAAAAAGCCAAGACCCCCTCAACGCGTAAGGCCTCTGCAGTGAAATCTCCGCGGAAGAAGGCCGGAGCCAGGAAGAAGGCTCCGGCGAAGAAGATCGCCGCCAAACGAGGTCCCGGGAGGCCCCCGGGTGGTGATTCCAAGACTCGCGGAAGTCAGACCAGCCGCCGCCAGATCCGCCAGATCGCTCAGTGCATCCTCCAGGAATCCAAGGGCAAGACTCGCGGTGAAGCCTCCGCCCTGACCGGCGCCCACGTCGACGACATCAAGAACCTCAAGGCGGGAAATCTGCCCAGTCTGAAGTTGCTTCTGCGCGTCATCCGCAACGGCCATTTCGATCCAGAGGCGCTGATCAAGAACAGCAACTTCAAGAAGTTGCCGAGCAATGTGTCGACCCGGAACGCTCGTTCGAAGTTGATCGCCGCGCGCATCCGAAAGCTCGCCAAAGAGCGCGAGCCCGCAAAGCTGGCCAAACAGACGGGTTTGTCGATCTATACGATCTACCAGCATCGGGTGGTGAACAAGCGAGTCGGCCTGCATACGATTCTCTCATTCATCCAGGCGGATGCGGTATCGGCTCGAGAGATCTTTTTGGGGCGCTGATCGACCCGACGCGGATTTCCTGCTCTCCCTTGCGTGGTATATTCACCAGCGGCACCGTCTCCGGCGGACCCGCCCGGGCAAGCCATCGCAAGAAATCGAGAGATCGAGAGGACGTCCAATGTCGAACCCCATTCCGTCGGCGGGACCCGAGCCGACCTATGAGCGCGTGGTTTCCGGATACGAAACCCTTCACTCACAAAAAACCTTTCGCTGCGAGTGGGGCAAGGTTCTTCCCGAACTCAACATTGCCTACGAGACCTGGGGCGAGTTATCAGATCGGCGAGACAACGCGATTCTCCTGCACACCGGTCTCTCGGCGTCCTCCCACGCCAAGAGCCAGCCCAAGAATGGACACGACGGCTGGTGGGAGCGCTTCATAGGCCCGGGGCTGTCTCTCGATACGGATCGATTCTTTGTCATCTGCACGAATATTCTGGGCGGTTGCTACGGAACGACCGGGCCTTCCTCGACCGATCCGCGATCCGGTGTTCCCTATGCATTGGATTTTCCGATCATTACCGTGCGCGACATGGTGCGGGCACAACTCTTGTTGATCGATCAGCTGGGGATCGACCGACTTCACGCTTCTGTCGGAGCGTCGTTGGGCGGGATGCAATCGCTGATGCTGGCGTCCATCGCCGCGGACCGGGTAGACCGCCTCGTCAGCATTTCTGCTCCACTGCGCTCCCATCCGCAATCGATCGCCATGCGCTTCGTGCAGCGGCAAGCGGTGATGTCGGATCCCGACTGGCGAGAGGGCAACTACTACGGGGAGGCTTTTCCCCACCGCGGACTGCGGGTGGCGCGCGAGATGGGCACGATCACCTATCGTTCGGGCCCCGAATGGCTCGATCGATTCGGTCGCAACAGGGTAGAAGAGGGCATTGTTCCGAGCCTGGCCGAGGATTTCGAAGTTGAAAAATATCTCGCCTACCAGGGCGACAAGTTCTGTCTGCAATACGACCCGAATTCCTATCTCTATATTTCCAAGGCAATGGATCTGTTCGACCTGACCGCGCCGGAGCAAGGCAGCGAGATCGACAGCGGGAGCCCGCAGGCAGGAAATCGCGTGCGGGCGCCTGCTCTCGTGATCGGGGTGGAGTCGGACCTGCTGTTTCCGGTCTGGCAGCAACGGGAATTGGCGGACCATCTCAGGGACATCGACTGTCCGGTGACGTATCTCGAACTCGACGCACCGTTCGGCCACGACACCTTTCTGATCGACCTGGAGCGAGTTGGCGGTGCCGTGAAACGGCACCTCGAATCGGATCATTCCAACCTGTAGACCGGTCGCTCCAATGCAGTCGGGGGGCGGCGAACGATGTCAGGATCCGATGGCGTCGCGCAGGGCCGAGAGGATCTCTTCTTCAGTGAAGGGCTTGGCGATCCAGTTTGCCGCTCCGGCCGCCATGGCGGTTTCAATTATATCTGGGTCAATGCGCCCGGATGTGATGATCACCGGAATCGATTGCAGTTCGGGGTCGTTCTTGATCGCCAAGCAGATGTCGATTCCATCCTTGCCCGACAACCCGTGATCGGTGAGTACCGCCCGAGGCGAAGCGTCAGCGATCAGTGCCAGGGCCTCGTCGCAGGAACTCGCTGCGATCGCCTCGAAACCGTGATCTTCGAGGGTCAGGCAGAGCAACAGGCGATTCGACTCATCATCGTCGACGACCAAGATTTTTGGTTTCATCCGTGTCGAGTTCCCAGGGCGGATCTGCGTGATTCGCTATTGAAGAATCGGCGTTTCGCCGAGCGAACTCAATCAGCAAACCCCAACGGAGATGGGCTGAGTACGATTTTATTTCGAGGGCGAGGTTCTCGTCAACGATTCACGGGGACACGCGATGCTGAAAAATAGTGGCGGTGGGGGGAGTCTGGAGCGAACTCGTCTCTGCGGGTGTTTCCCTGATCAATAGGGAAAATACAGGGAAATTTTTCAATATCTGACTCCCCTGCTGGAACCAGAGCCGAAATTCCCACGCCTTTCCACGGCCGTAGCGACCAATTCCCTGTGATTGGGAGCAGGGAATACGTTTCGACGAGCAGGGTAATCCTGGAGGCGCTACCGGCCCTCAAGCTGCGGCGATGGTGCGGCAGAGACGGATCGGGTCCGCGGACGAATCGTGAGTGCGCACAGGGAGATCGAGAAGGCAAGAGCCTAATAATTCCGCGTCGTACCGATATTGAGAACTCACAGGAAATTGACTGGTAATTCAGTGTGGCCGTGGATGAACGACGGGCTCCGGGAACACCCCACTCCGGAAAATGCCCGGGAGGGATACTGAGCACGAAGACGGAGCCATCCGATGCTTGTAGATCATTGCTTCCGCTTCCAAAACCGAGCGGCGTGATTCTCGACCCGCAGCGCCAACCCGGAATCGGGCTAAGCTCCCGGCGCCACAGAATAGGAGGAACTGGGCCCATGAAACTTCGTCCGCTTCAAGATCGGATCCTCGTCAAGCGCATCGACGAGGAGGAGACCACCAAGGGGGGCATCATCATTCCCGATTCTGCCAAGGAGAAACCGCAGGAGGGAGAAGTTGTCGCCGTTGGCAAAGGAAAGATCCTCGACAACGGCAAGCTCCAGAAGCTCGACGTCAAAAAAGGGGACCGCGTGCTCTTCGGCCAGTATGGGGGTACCGAGGTGACCCTCGATGGCACCGAGCACGTGATCATGCGTGAGGACGACGTCCTCGGCGTCTTGAAATAGACTTGGAATAGAGAGGAGGAACAGAAAGCATGGCTAAGGAAATTCGTTTTCACGAGGACGCTCGCTCGAAGCTCCTCACCGGCGTGAATGGGCTCGCCAACGCAGTGGGGGTAACGCTAGGTCCGCGGGGTCGCAACGTGCTGCTCGAGAAAAGCTTTGGCTCGCCGACGATCACCAAGGACGGCGTCACCGTCGCCAAGGAGATCGAGTTCGAGGACAAGTTCGAAAACATCGGCGCCCAGATGGTGAAGGAGGTCGCGAGCAAAACTTCGGACGTTGCCGGCGACGGTACGACTACGGCCACGATTCTTGCCCAGGCGATCTTTCGCGAAGGTAGCCGGCTTGTGGTTGCGGGCATGAACCCAATGGAGCTCAAGCGCGGCATCGAGAAAGCGGTGGTGGCCGTCACCGCGGAACTCGAAAAGATGTCGAAGCCGACCCGTGATGCGGAGGAGATCGCGCAGGTGGGTGCAATTTCGGCCAACAACGACAAGACAATTGGCAAGATCATCTCCGACGCCATGGAGAAGGTCGGCAAGGAGGGCGTGATCACCGTCGAGGAGGGCAAAACCCTCGAGACCGAGCTCGAAGTGGTCGAGGGCATGCAGTTCGACCGGGGCTACCTCTCACCCTACTTCGTGACCGACCCCGAGCGGATGGAGATTCTACTCGAGGATGCGCTGATCCTGCTTCACG
Organism: Myxococcales bacterium; assembly: GCA_022563535.1. Lineage (NCBI taxonomy): Bacteria > Pseudomonadati > Myxococcota > Myxococcia > Myxococcales > Myxococcales bacterium. Next base: position 2,160 of record JADFNE010000003.1, on the reverse strand, counting down.
AGAAGAAGATCGGCAACATGAAGGACTTGCTGCCGTTGCTGGAGCAGGTCGCGCGGCAGGACAAGCCGCTCTTGATCGTGGCCGAAGACCTCGAGGGCGAGGCGCTGGCCACGTTGGTAGTGAACAAGCTTCGCGGCAACCTCAGGATTGCGGCGGTCAAGGCCCCGGGCTTCGGCGACCGCCGCAAGGCGATGCTCGAGGATATGGCCATCGTCGCGGGTGGCCAAGTTATCGCCGAGGAGCTCGGTCTCAAGCTCGAGAACGTGACCATGAAGGAGCTTGGAAAGGCCAAGCGGATCCTGATTGACAAGGACAACACCACGATCATCGACGGCGGCGGCTCGAAGAAGAAGATCGAGGGCCGCTGCAACGAGATTCGCAATCAGATCGAGGACACCACTTCGGACTACGACCAGGAGAAGCTCCAGGAGCGGTTGGCAAAGCTAGTGGGCGGCATTGCAGTGGTGAAGGTCGGTGCGGCCACCGAGACCGAGATGAAGGAGAAGAAGGCACGGGTTGAGGATGCGTTGCACGCGACCCGCGCAGCGATCGAAGAAGGCATTGTGGCTGGCGGCGGCGTGGCGCTGCTGCGTGCACAAAAAGCCCTCGACACACTGCAGGGCAACCAAGAGGAGCAGGCGGGCATCCAAATCGTACGCAGGGCGATCGAGGAGCCCATGCGCCGGATCGCGGAGAACGCCGGCGTCGAGGGTTCAATCGTTGTCGACAAGGTGAAGGGCCTGAAAGGGTCCCAGGGCTTCAACGCGCAAACCGAGGAGTACGAGGATCTGCTCGAAGCGGGCGTCCTCGACCCTACCAAGGTGGTCCGCAGTGCGCTCCAGAATGCCGCGAGCGTCGCCTCACTGCTGCTCACCACCGAGGCGCTGATCGCCGACAAGCCCGAGAAGAAGAAGGGCGGCGGCGGAATGCCAGACATGGGTGGGATGGGAGGCATGGAAGGTATGATGTAACTCCCGCTGACACGGTGAGGTACAACCGGTAATTGATTTTTTCGGCTGGCGATGTGGCGAGTTGGGAATTGTGAGTTCGACATCGTCGCGGATCAGCAGGCGAGTGCTGTGTAGCTTATTTCTTGCTCACCGGGTTGCGCCCTTCACCGAGGCGAATCAAGAGCGAACCCGAACCGCCCAACTTGGCAACAGAGATAAACGCGGGCCGCTGTGCTTTTTGAGCGCGAAACCCGCCGTCTCCGGTTCGGGTTGGCCATGGCTTAATGGCCAACACCCCGCGGAATCGCGGAGTTTTCTCAGGCTGTATCCGAATGCGCGCGCGAAGTCTCTGCAACACCAGACTGAATGGCGGTGCAGGCAGTATGGTGCGAACTCGTCTCCGCACCGAAATCCCTGATCTACGAGGAAAATACAGGGAATTTATCTGCAGTCCGGCCTCCTTGGCCCGTCCAGCTGCGCCGAAGTATCCGAAGTTCGGTGTGTAGAGGTCGTATTTCATCGATGCCTTCAGTTGAAATCCCAGCTGATGATTCGTTTGGGTGAGACCACGATGAGCGCGCTCGGACCCTGGTCAGCAATATAAGCCTCGTAGCGATGTGCGTCTTCATCGCTCTCGTGATAGCGCCGCAAAATTCGCCATTCGAGATCCGACCGTTCAGGGCTCTCTTCGGTGATGAGCTCCCCGAAGCCAGTATGCCGGGTCACAAGAAGGGCGCGAATCGCATCACCGCCCCACTTCCTTCACTTACGCCGACTCACGCAAGCGCCAACAAGGAGTCAGACCCCATTATTCGGTCAGTCTTTCAGGGCGGCCAACAGCCAGTCTCGGTAGGTCTTTACATCGTATTCTTCGGGCATCAACACGCCCTGCTTCATCGGTGCGGAGTGCATTCCGGCTTGGTTCACCTCACTGATCTCGCCGTCCTCGCTCAGTACCTGTTTGATGAAATCGGTGACGTTCGAGATGTCGTAATTCGGGTCCGCCAGCGCCTCGGGCTGGAACAACCACTCCACCTGCATTTCGATCGACTCGGGGCCCGTGGGCAAAACGCGGGTCACGCGCGCATGGTCGGGATGGGTCGCGATATAGGCACTCGGCAGCGTCAACGCAAAAGTGGCGCCGCGCTCGAGTTCCTCCTTCGTGTATTGGGATCGATCGATATAGCCCTGGGCGCTGCCGTCCAGGGAA